>JAOPYV010000044.1 GCA_025964435.1 Thermoleophilia bacterium
GTGAGGTCATAGGGCGAGAGCTCGACCTTGACGCGATCGCCCGGGAGGATGCGGATGTAGTACCGACGCATCTTGCCGGAGATATGGCCGAGCACTTCGTGGTCGTTGTCGAGCTTTACCTTGAACATTGTGTTCGGCAGGGCTTCGACGACGACACCCTCGACCTCAATGGTGTCTTCCTTGGTGGACATGGGTGCAGCATACCGAGGTCGGGGGATGCACGCGTGCCGGATGCGACAATCGATCCATGAAATGTGTCGTGCAGCGAGTTGCAGAAGCCCACGTGTCGGTTGCCGGAAACGTCGTCGGGGAGATTGGGCCGGGCCTGCTGGTCCTCGTAGGAATCGCCGAGGGGGACGGTGAGGAGCAGCTGCGCTGGATGGCCGACAAGGTCGTGAAGCTGCGGATCTTCGATGACGATGCCGGTCGATTCGATCGCTCGCTGCTCGATACGGGGGGCGCACTGCTGAGCGTGAGCCAGTTCACCTTGCTGGCCAACGTGGAGAAGGGTGCACGCCCCAGCTTCACGCGCGCGGCACCCCCTGAATGGGCCCAGCCGGCGTGGGAGCGTTTCAACGAGTTGGTCCGCGACCTGGGCGTCGACGTCGCAGCCGGTGTCTTCGGGGCCAGCATGCAGGTGGGACTCGTCAACGACGGGCCCGTGACGATCGTACTGGAGCGGTAAGGGCGTGGCAGATCGCGTGAATCATTCGTGGCGATCGATTCGATGATCTGGCACTGGGCTCCGTCGTGGGGACGACGAGCCCGCGCACGAGGGGATCCGCCATGTCCATCACGCCTGTCATGAACGTCATCGCCGATCTCGGTGCGGCCGGGGCCGCGAGCTCCGCCATCGGGACCACACGCGGCGTGCTGGATACGCCTGCGGGCGGGATGCTGCTCGACGTGCTCAAGCTGCGCGGCAACGCGGCACTGAAGGGAGTCGACGAACTCGGCCTGCTCGCGGATCCCCGCAGCCGGACGGAGGCGACTGACATCGCACGCAACCTCGGGTTCATCGAGGCGGGCACCTTCTCCCAACATGAGGGGCGAGCAGTGGCGAGCGGCGTCGAGTACCTGTTCCAGCAGGTCATCAAGAACCTCAACGTCGGCGCATAGGCTGACGCGCACGACCTACGCGGCGAGGTCTTCCTTGTCGAAGCCGGTCGTCCAGTCGATCTCGGGCTCGTCCGGCTGGCCGACGACGCGTCGGCCGTCGCCTGAGCTGTCCGCGCCGCGCGAGGCGGGCAGGGGAGCCGGGAGCGGACGTCGCCCCTCGGTCACGTCCTCGGGCGTGAGCCCGAACATCCAGGGATCCTTGGCGAGCACGTCGATGAAGGCACGAACGACACGCTCGTCGAACTGGGCGCCTGCGCAGCGACGGACTTCCTCGAGCGCGACGAAAGCTGGCTGGCCACGGCGGTAGGGGCGATCGCTGGTGATCGCGTCCCACGTGTCGGCGACGGCGATGATGCGTGCGCCGATCGGGATCTGCGTGCTGAGCAGCCCGTCGGGATAGCCACGGCCGTCCATGCGCTCGTGGTGCGAACGAATCAGCGGTACTGCGTCGCGCAGCACCTGGAGCTTGGAGCAGATGCGCGCGCCCTCGATCGGGTGCACCTTCATCGCCTCGAACTCCTCGTCCGTCAGCCGACCGGGCTTCTGGAGCACGCCGTCGGGGACGGCGATCTTGCCGATGTCGTGGAAGGTGGCGGCGTGGCGCAACACGTCGAGCTCCCGCTCGTTCATGCCGAGCTCCTGGCCGATCAGGATCGAGACCAGCGTGACGCGCAGGCCGTGGCCGGCGGTGTAGCGATCCTTCGCTTCGACGGCGGCGTTGAGCGCTGCGAAGGTCTCGAGCGTCGACTCGGCGAGCTGGCGGCTCGCCTCGGCGAGGTCGATCGCATGCCCGCGTGCTCGCTGGAGCGGGGCTCGAACGGTGAAGAAGAGCACGGCGCCGATGAGCGCGAACCCGAGGATGACGATGCCGAGCACGACGCTGCCGGGCAGGTTGCCCGCCTCGGTCACGCCCGTGGTGCTGCCACGCTCGATGCCGGAGTGCCAAGCGAGGTTCGCGGCGAAGAGCCCGAGGACGATGAAGGCCCCGGTGCCACAGATCACTGCGAGCACGCTGGCACGCAGGCGCGCGACGGTACCCCGGACGTCCGGGTCGTCGTCAAATGTGCGGTAGGCGAACGGGTGCGGCATTCACGAGCGTATCGGCACGCCGACGCTCGTGGTTGAGCGCTCTTCGCGCTCAGTGTGCGACGGCGCCGCCGCGCTTGGCGAGCTGGATGCGCATCGCGATGACGAGGCCACCCGAGATCACGAGCAGCAGCACGGGGCTGATCGCCGTGATGGAGAAGGCGAGTGCGCCGACCAAGCCGGCCATCGGCAGGGTCATGATCCACGCCGTGAGGATGTCGCCGACGACCGTCCAGCGCACGGAGGAGACGCGCTTGGCGGCGCCGGCGCCGAGCACGCTGCCGGTGACGACGTGGGTCGTGGAGACGGGCATGCCGTTGTGCTCGGCGAAGGTGAGGATGCCGGCGGAGGCGATCGACGCGGAGAAGCCCTGCATCGGGCTCATCTTGACCATCTTGCCGCCGAGCGTCTTGATGATCTTCCAGCCGCCGGCGTAGGTGCCGAGGCCCATCGCGAGTGCTGCGCTCAGCTTGACCCACATCGGCGGCTCGCTCACTGAGGAGTCCAGGCTTCCGGCCGCGATCAGCGCGAGCATCATGACGCCCATCGCCTTCTGCGCATCGTTGAGGCCGTGGGCGAACGAGAGCCAGCCGCCGGAGAGGATCTGTGCGCGGCGGAAGGCCTTGTTGCCCGTGCGCGGGGACATGCCGCCGACCATGCGCATGAGGATCGCCATGACGACCAGCCCGCCGATGAGGCCGAGCATCGGTGCGATCAGTGACGGGATGAGCACCTTCTCGCGCACGCCCGACCAGTAGATCGTCGTGTTGCCCTGTGCGACGGCGGCACCGACGAGGCCGCCGACGAGCGCATGGGACGACGAGGAGGGGAGACCGTAGAACCACGTAACGAGGTTCCAGGTGATGGCGCCGGCCAGGCCCGCGAGTGCGACCTCGAGCGTCGCGACGTTCGGCGCGGCCTCAATGATGCCCTTGCCGACCGTCGCGGCGACCTCACTGCCCGAGAGTGCCCCGATGAAGTTGAGCACGGCCGCGTAGGCGACGGCGATCTTCGGGTCGAGCGCGCGCGTGCCAACCATCGTCGCGATGGAGTTCGCGGTGTCGTGGAAGCCGTTCGTGAAGTCGAACACGAGGGCGAGCAGGATGACCATGACGAGGGTGGAGACCATGATCCGTGATCAGCTGTTCTTGACGGCGATCTGCTCCAGGATGGAGGCGGCGCGCTCGCAGGAGTCGATCGCTTCCTCCATCTGGTTGTAGATGTCCTTCCAGCAGATGATGATTGCCGGCTCGTCGTAGCAGGCGGCGAAGACTTCCTTGATGCCCGTGCGCAGCAGCTCGTCGCCGGCATCCTCGAGCTTGTGGATGTTCTGCCAGTGGTGTTCCATCCGGCTCGGCTCGTTGATGTGGCGCAGCGCGGCCTGCAGCTCCTGGGTCGCGGCAACGAGGATGTCGGCCTGGCCCTTCACCGTGTTGGTGACTGCTTCGACCTGGTAGATGTCGAAGAGCGAAGCCGCTTCGTCGGTGTCGTCGATGATGTCGTCGACGTACTTGGCCAGCGAGTAGATGTCCTCGCGGTCGTACGGCGTGACGAAGGTTGCGGTCAGCTCGCCGACGAGCTCACGCATGACGCGGTCGCCCTGGTGCTCGAGCGCCTTGATCTCCTGCACCATGCCCGACGTCTGCGGGTAGCCGCTGAGCATCTTCTGCATCGCGCTCGCGGTCTGTGCGGCGACGTCGCCGCCCTGCACGAGCAGCGAGTCGAACTTCGTGTTCTTCGGCACCAGGGAGAAAGCCATTCGCGGAGTATCGCAGCGCTGTGTGAAGCTGCCGTGAAGGTGGGGGCACCGTCATGGAATGTTCCGAGGATCGGCTGAAACAGGTGGGTCGCGGCGTCCGACGAGTAGGTGTGGATGAAACTCGGGACGAACCAAATCGCATTGTTGATGCGCAGGCTGCCGCGAAGCAGCGAAACACGGCGGACAAGCCCTTCTTCTGGCGTGTAGCCAGTGGAGTGCTGTATGCGGAGATGGCATACACGCGCTCCATCCGGCCGCCCCTCCTCACGGAGTGGGAGTCGGAGCGGGTCCAGGCCTTCAAGAACCGCGACAGCCGGGCACGCTGGATGGCGGGGCGGGCACTGGCGAAGGTGCTCGTGAAGGAGCGACTGAGCCTGCCGGGCATCGTCGAGATCCGCGAGGGCGCCGACGGTGAGCCGCTCGTGTACTCCGACGGGTTCCCGATGCCGGACGTCTGGCTCGGCATCAGCGTGCGACACAACCGCATCAGCTGCGTGCTTGCCGACCGCCCGGTGGCGCTGGAGACGCGTCAGGTCCGCGCCGAGGAGGGTCATCTCGTCGACCACTTCCTCGAGCGGAGCGAGCAGCGGATCCTGCGACGCGCGCTCGGCAACGCACAGACCGTGCGCAGCGCCGGATGGGCGATCAAGGAAGCCGCGCAGCGAGCGGCGCGCATGCGTCGCACGACCGAGCTCAGGGACGTTGCACTCACCTCCGATTTCGGAGTCCACGTGGGTGACTCGACCAAGCTCGACGTGCTGGCACTCCGGGTGGTGGACGACATCGCCGTGGCGATCGTCGGCCGGTTCCTGGTCGAGGAGCGCCAGACGGTGCGCATCGTGCTCGATGCCGCGGCACGCGAGGACGCGACGCCGCGCCTGCAGGCAGCGTTCGAGCGATCGATGGTCCGTGCGCGACGCATCGCCGACGCGCGGATGCGCTGGCAGCCGCTGCGGCCGGACCTCAGCGAAGGCTGATCCGCACCCAACGAGCGTTCCGCTCCGTACGCGAGCAGTGCCCAAGGATGGGCCGCGGCATGGCCGTTGCTGCAGTACGGGGTCGGTTTTTCGACGATTCTGCGTCTTGACCGGGGTGGATTGCCGTCCTACCTTGGAGGCATGACCACCTTCTCCCGCGCCTCCGTCTCGAATCTCATCCCGTCATGGGAGCCCGAGCACGCCGAAGGTCCGGTCAGCGAGCCGCTCGGAACGAGCGTGGTCGAGCAGGCAGTCGCCGCACACGTGGTGGAGCAGGCGCAGGTCGTGGAGCATGCGCGTCAGCCGGAGCGGTCACCTGCGGTGCATGCGCGCAGGATCACGCCGCCGCCGACCTATGACGTCGGTGATGTCACAGATCCAGTGCCGGTGCGCAGCAGCTTCGCCTACGACGTGCTGTCGAAGGACCCCGAGCCGATCGTCGAGCCGCTCATGGCGCTGACGGTCGATGACGTGGACGTGTTGTCCACGCAGACGCTCGCGCGCGAGGCGCTGCGCGGTCGCATCCTGGCGTTCGCACAGCAGCGTGAGCGCCGCAGCGCCTATGAGATCGCCTTCATCCTGCTCGCAGGCGCCGTCGCCGTGCTGCTCGCCGCCCCGCCGCTCGTTCGCGTGCTGCTGGCCGCGCGTGGCATCGAGGCCTGATGCGCCGACCGCGCTTCCCACACTTCCCGCGTGGCCCACGCGCCGGCGGACTGCTCGTGCTGATGGTCGCACTGGCGGCCTTCCTCGCTGCGGGTGCTCCGGGTGCACCGGGTCCGATCGCCGGCGACGTTGCGCCCTCCGAGGAGTGGCTCGACCAGCAGGCGCGCGAGCAGCTGCGCCTGGACGAGCTCGACATCGCCACCGACACCGGCGAGGACCAGGCGCTCGTCGACAGCGTCCTCACGGGCAAGACGTCGGCAATCGCTGCCGCCAAGCCGAAGCCGCTGCGCCGGATCGACTTCCGGGCGATGGCCTACCGCGCCGCCGTCGGCGCCGGCATCAAGCGGCCCGGACTGTTCGTCCGGCAGATGGCGGCCGAGAGCGGTTTTCAGCCCTGTGCGGGCAGTCCGGCAGGTGCCATTGGCATCGCCCAGATCATGCCCGAGACGGCGCGCGGCTGGGGCGTCGATCCCTGGGTGCCCGCGGATGCGCTGCAGGCTGCCGCCAAGGCTATGGCCAAGTATGAGCGGCAGCTCGGCTCGTATCGGCTCGCGCTGGCGGCGTACAACGCGGGGACGGGCGCCGTGGCGCGTTTCGGTGGCGTGCCGCCCTATGCCGAGACGCAGGAGTACATCCGGCGCGTCATGACCATCTCCTACAAGCTGCCGGGGATGACCCAGGTCTTCGATATCCCACAGCGGATGAAGCCCGAGTTCGCGGGTCGACTGCGCCTGCTGGCGAAGGATGTCCGCTCACGTGGCGCGACGCTCGAGGTGGAGGAGGCGTGGCGCAGCTACGAGGACTCGATGCGGATCTGGAAGGCGGCCAAGCGCAAGCGCGGCGGCTGGAAGAACGCGAAGGTCTGGGCTGCTCCGCCCGGCTGCTCGAACCACGTGCGGGGCCTGGCTGCCGACCTCCAGGGCAACCTCGCGCTCGCCAAGCGCCTCGCACCGAAGTACGGACTCGTCTTCCCGATGGCGCACGAGCCATGGCATGTCGAGCTGGCGGGGATCCGGACCCAGTCGGGGTAGGCCTGGGGTCAAGTCGGCCACGACTGCGGGAAGGTCGGCCAGCGAATGGTCTGATACCTGTCGCCGCGCGCACGCACGCGGGACGATCGTGACGTGATCCCGTCCATCCTCCTGACCAATCGTCCATTCGCCCGCCTGTGGGCTGCCACGTCGTTGTCCACGTTCGGCAATCAGCTGACGTTCCTGGCCCTGCCCATCGTGGCGTTCGAGAAGACAGGATCGGCCGCGACGTTCGCTTCCGTGATGGCAGCGAGTAGCGCCGGGATCCTGCTGACGATGCTCGTAGGCGGTGCGCTTGCCGACCGGATGGATCGCCGATGGCTCATGCTCACGGGTGATGCATGCCTGATCCCGATCGTCGTGGGCCTGGGCGCGTGCGTGCACTTCGAGGCGTGGTCGCTGGTCGTGGCTCTCGCATTCGTGCAGACCATCGTCGCCTCGCTGTTTCGCGCGGGCGACGCACTCCAACGCGATCTCGTCGACGACGGCGAGCGCAACGGCGCGACCGCACTGCGCCAGTTCTCCCTGCAGACCTCGTCGTTCGTCACCCCGCTGCTCGGTGCGGGTCTCTACTCGATCGCCGGATTCGAGGTCATCGTCGCCATCGACGCGGCAACGTACCTTGCGAGCTTCGTGCTCATGCTCGGCGTGGCGGATCCGTGAAGCGAACGGCGCGCCGAGAGCGCTGGCGCGAGGTGGCCGCGAACCTCGTGCGCGAGATCCGCGACGGGTTCGACCTCTCGGTCAGGGACGGCTACCTGCGCGGGACGCTCGCGCTCACCCTGTTCAGCGGTGCGGCGAACGGGCTCTTCTTCGTGTCGATGGTGCCGTGGGTCACCGAGACGCTCGACCAGCCGACGACGATCTACGGCGCGATCATCTCGCTCGTCGGCGCGACCGGCATCATCGCCGCCGCCGTGTTGGCGCGCATCGGCGATCGTTTCGCGCCCGAGCGTCTGGCGCTCGTCGGTATCGGCTTGACCGTCCTCGGCTCGCTGGCCTTCTTCGGCACCACCGACCTGCGACTGATCGGCGTCTGTCTCGCATGCTTCGGGGTGTCGAACGTCGTCAATGGCATCGGCTTCTCGACGATCCAACAGCGCCGATACCCGTCCGACGTGCAGGGCCGCATCGGATCACTGCAGATGGTCGCGACCCAAGCAGCCTCACTGCTCGCGGTGGCGCTTGCTGGCTCGTTGGGGGCGACCGCCGATCCGGCGATGCTCGTCGCCCTGTTCGGCGCCGGGCTGCTCCTGGGGGAGGCCTGCGCGCTCCTGGCGCTCCGCAGCGCCCGGCGAAGGCCGGTTGCCATGCTCGCCGTCGCTGACCCCGATCTCGCGATGCGGCTCCCGCGGCCCAGCTCGCTCAGCGCATCAGGGAGTCTTCGCCGACGATCGTCAGCACGTGCTCGGGTACGACGCCCGTGACCCAGTAGCGGTCGATGTCGAGCTGGGTCGCACCGGCCGAGCGGAGGATCTCCTCGTCGGTGAACTGGTTGCCGGTGCACTCCGCGGGCGGGCGGGAGAAGAGCTCGGTGACGGCGTCGGCGATGATCTCCGGCGTGCGGTACTGGCTCTCGTCGCCCATGCCATTCACGCGCACGGCGGCGGTGTCGATCATCGTCACCGGCCAGATCGTGTTCGCGGCGATGTTGTCGCCGCGGTGCTCCTCGGCGATCGACATGGCGATCCGGGTCATGCCGAGCTTGGTCACCATGTACGGCGCCATGCCCGGCGAGGGATCCAGGTGGAGCGGCGGGGAGAAGTTGAGGATGTGGCCGAACTGCTGCTCGACCATGTGCGGCAGCGCGAAGTGCGCGGTGGCGTGCGCGGCGCGCACGTTGACCTGGAACATCAGGTCGAACTTCTTCGGCGGCACCACGGCAACGGGGCCCAGCACGATCGCGCCTGCGTTGTTGAAGAGGTAGTCGATGCGCCCGTGCTCCGCCTTCGCGTGGGCGATGAGGCCCTCGACCGCGTCGGTGTCGCGCACGTCCAACTGGAACCAGCTGGCGGTGCCGCCGTCGGCGCGGATCGCTTCGACGCAGTCGACGATCGTGCCCGGCAGGGTCGCGTGTGGCTCGACTGACTTGGCGGCGACCACGACGGCTGCGCCCTCGGCTGCGAGGCGGCGGGCGACGGAGCGGCCGATGCCGCGGCTGGCGCCGGTGATCACCGCGACGCGACCTGCGTGGCGTCCGGGGGTGGGGGTCCCCACGTGGTCCGGGGTCGTAGCTGCAGGCGGAGTCGTCATGGCATCAGGCTACCGGGTGCCCCGGCGACGGGGGCTTCACGAAGGTTTCCTGCACGCGAGCGCACGCGGCATGATGGAATGGTTCACATGTGGAATCTGGATGCAGGTGAACTCAAGCGCGCGTCTGGCGGAGGCGTTGGACTGCGCCTCTTCGTGGCGATGCCGGTGCCGACCGCCGCGGCCTCGATGCTGGCGGACTATGCCGACCTGCTCGTGGACCGTGTCCCGACCACCCGCCCGGTGCTGCCGACTGACATGCACCTGACCTTCGCCTACCTCGGCGAGGTCTCGGAAGACCTCCTGCCGGTCGTCGCCAGCCTCGTCGACGATGCAGCGCAGGACATCGGCGGCGCGACCTCCTGCTCGACGACCGGGATCGGCGTCAAGGGCCGAGCCAGCGCTGCGGTGTCGATCGACACAGACCTGCTCGTGCTGCTCGCCGCGGCGCGTGATCGACTGCTCAACGCTGCGGCACCGCTGGCGCCGCATCGCGACCTGCGTGCATGGCAGCCGCACGTCACGATCGCCCGCGGCGCCCGAGCCACCGACCTTCCGGAGCCGCTGTCGGGTGTCATCGGCGAACCCCCTGCGGTGACCTGGATCGCGTCGGAGCTCGTGCTCCACGCGTCGCTGCCGGGCATGTCCGAGCGCCAGCACCGCGTGCTCCACGTCGCCAGCTGCGGCGAGATCCACGCGAGCTGAATCCGATGCTCGTCGCCCTGTGCCAGGTCAATCCCACCGTCGGTGACATCGCCGGCAACGCGCAGCTGGTCGTCGATGCCGTGACGCGCGCTGCAGCTTCCGGAGCGCGCCTCGCCGTCCTGCCGGAGCAGGTCCTGAGCGGCTACCCGGCCGAGGACCTCTGGCTCAAGGAAGAGTTCACCGCGGCGTGCGAAGCCGCGCTCGAGCGCATCGCGCCGCAGCTGACGATCTGTACGGTGATCGGGTGCCCGCGACGCATCGCGGCCGGGCACGTCGAGAACGCGGCGGCCGTGGTGGAGCAGGGGCGCGTCACGAGGTGGTACGCCAAGCAGCTGCTGCCGAACTACGCCGTCTTCGATGAGGAGCGGTGGTTCGAGCCAGGCTCCGCGCCGTGCCTGATCACCGTCGATGACGTTCGCGTCGGCATCACGATCTGTGAGGACGCGTGGGTCGCGGACGGCCCCGTCGTGCAGGCGGCCGCGAGCGGTGCTGACATCGTCATCAACCTCTCGGCATCGCCCTGGCGCACGTCCCGCGCGGTCGATCGCGTCGCGATCGTGCGCGAGCGCGCTCGTGAGTCCAACGTCTGGTTCGCCCTCTGCAACCAGGTCGGCGGGCAGGATGAGCTGGTCTTCGACGGCCACTCGGTCGCGGCAGCGCCGGACGGTTCGATCGTCGCGCGTGGCGCCGAGTTCGTCGAGGACCTCGTGCTCGTGGAGCTGGGCCCCGGCGCGCCGACTGCGGAGGTCGTGCCGGCTCCGCCCGAGCTCGGTCCCGTCGGTGAGACCTGGCACGGCCTCGTGCTGGGACTGCGTGACTACGTCCGCAAGAACGGTTTCTCGAACGTGACGCTCGGCCTCTCGGGCGGCATCGACAGCGCGCTCGTGGTCGCCCTCGCCGTCGATGCGCTCGGCGCCGAGCACGTCTTCCCCGTGACGATGCCGTCGCGCTACTCGAGCGACGCGACCCTCGGTGACGCCCACGCGCAGGCCGTGGCGTTGGGAACGACGATTCGCGAGCTGCCGATCGAAGGCGTCGTCGGCGCGTTCGACGCGGCGCTGGCACCGGTCTTTGCGGGACTGTCGCCGGACGTGACGGAGGAGAACCTCCAGGCGCGGATCCGCGGCTCGCTGCTGATGGCGCTCTCCAACAAGTTCGGGCACCTCGTGCTCGCGACCGGGAACAAGAGCGAGTTCTCCGTCGGGTACGCCACGTTGTACGGCGACATGAACGGCGGCTATGCGCCGATCAAGGATGTGCCCAAGACGCTCGTCTACGAGCTGGCGCGCTGGCGCAACGAGCAGGCGACGAGCGCGGGGGAGGGCGAGGTCATCCCGACCAGCGTGATCGTGCGGGAGCCGAGCGCCGAGCTGCGCGACGACCAGCGCGATGCCGATTCCCTGCCTGACTACGATTCCCTCGATGCCGTCCTGGCGTTCCTGCTGGATCCCGACCTCGGCACTCGCGCGGCGCTCGCGGCGGGGCATCCGCTCGAGCTCGTCGCCCGCATCCAGGGCATGCTCGATCGTGCGGAGTACAAGCGGCGGCAGGCACCCCCGGGGGTGCGTGTCACGTCGACCTCGTTCGGTCGCGATCGGCGTGTGCCGATCACGAATCGATTCGACGCCACGAAATTTCCTGACCCGGCCCTGTAGGATCCATCCATGGCTCACCACGGTATTTCCACCATCGACGTCGACGCCTCGGCCGAGACACTGTTCGCCATCGTGACCGACCTCGAGTCGTATCCCGAGTGGCTCACCGACGTGAAGGAGGTGGAGGTCCTCGGCCATGACGCCGACGGTCTCCCCACCGCATCCACGATGCGCGTCGACGTGACGATCAAGGAAGTCACGTACACGCTCGACTACGAGTACGACGCGCCCAACCGGGTTGCGTGGACGAGCCGGCCCGGTGGCGACGTCAAGCTCATCGAGGGCTCCTACGAGTTCGCCGTCAACGACCACGGCGGGACCACCGTCACCTACAGCCTTGCGATGGATCCGGGCTTCCCGGTGCCCGGTTTCCTGCTCAAGCGCGCCGCGAAGCACGTCACGGCGCAGGCACTCACCGGTCTCAAGGCTCGCGCCGAGGAAGGCTGAGCCAGGATGCTTCCTGACTTCGGCGCCGAGTTCTTCGTCGCCCTCGGTGGCATCATCGTCGCGGACCTCGTGCTCGCCGGCGACAACGCCGTCGTCATCGCGCTGGCCGCCCGCAACCTGCCGAAGGAGCTGCGCCGTCGCGCCGTCTTCATCGGCGCCGTCGCTGCCATCGCACTGCGCGCCTCGCTGACCGTCGCTGCGGTCTTCCTGCTCAAGCAGGACCTGCCCTTCGTCCAGCTCATCGGCGGTGTCGCGCTGCTGTGGATCGCCTGGAACCTCGCGATCGAGGAGCAGCACGACCACGAAGGCATCGACACTGCGACGACGATGCGCGGCGCGATTCGGACGATCCTCGTGGCCGATGTCGTGATGAGCATCGACAACGTCCTTGCAGTCGCGGCGTTCGCCAAGGACGACATCTGGTTGGTCGTCATCGGCCTGCTCATCTCGATCCCGATCGTGATGGGCGGGGCCAGCATCCTGCTGCGGCTGATCGACCGGTATCCCATCATCGTCTGGATCGGTGCCGCGCTGATCGGCTACGTCGGCGTCGAGCTGATCTTCATCGACCCGGTCGTGCACCACCGGCTCCCGGAGTGGCTGGCCGGCATCTGGACGGAGCGCCTCGTCGCCGTCGCGATCGGCATCGCCATCACGTCGGTCGCCTGGTATGTCCGCACCCACGACCGCGACGGCACGCCACCGACCTCTGGAAAGGTATCTGGAGAGGATCCGGATGGTACGGAGTCTGGACTCATGGTCGAGGGTTCTGACTCCGATGGGTGAGCGCGTCCTGCCGTAGTCGGCTGGTCGCACCCGGGGCACGGATCGCCTCGGGACACCGACGACCAGGTCACGGATGGCACTCGCACCTTCAGCTCGAGCACGACGACGGATCTCGCGATCCTGCCTCGTCCTGCTCGGTGCAGCCGTCGTGGCGCTCGGTGCCGTCGGCAGCGCGGTTGCCGCAGGCGCCACGGCCAGTGCCGTGGCGACGTCCTCGGCGAACCCACCCACCTTCATCCCGAACTGGGATGGCCACACCGATTCGACGATGCTCGACTACACGCTGCTCGTGCGCAGCCGCGTCGTCGTGCAGGTCGTCGACGGCCGAGGCTCGATCGTCGACACGCTCGAACGCTCGACGCGTCCCGCTGGCACGCATGTGGCGGTGTGGGACGGGCGCACGACGACCGGTCGCGTGCTGCCGGCCGGCACGTATCGCATCCGCATCACGGCGACGCCGCTCGAGCGCGGCAGCGACGAGCCGGGCGAGGCCAACGCCGGCGTCGGCATCGTCAACGGCACGCGCGACGTCGCCGTCGTCCTGGAGCAGTCGCCCGTCTCGGTGACGGCAGTTCGGCTGACGCGCGGTTCGCTCGGTCGAGCCAAGCAGCTCTCGATGACCCGTGCACGCTTCCAGCTGTCGGCGCCTGCAGCGGTGTCCGCGGTCGTCATCAATGCCAGCGGTGGCATCGTGCGCACACTGCACACCGGGCGCATGAACGCCGGTGAACGCTGGGTCGACTGGCGCGGCGTCGGTGGCAGTGGTCGCCCCGTCGCCGACGGCGACTACACACTGCTCGTGGCCGCGGCTGGTGGCGGACGCCCGTCCGAGACGCTCCGGCAGCCGCTGCGCGTCGACCGCACCGTTCCGGTGCTACGCACGAAGCGTGCCGTCCGAACCGTCAGCAGCGCTCGCGCCGTGACGATCCCGCTCGTCGTCTCGGTGAGTGAGCCGTCGAAGGTGTCGATCAGGATCGGCCGCCGAACCGTCACCGCGGACAAGGCAGCCGGCACGCATCGGCTGTCCGTCCCGGGCAGCTCACTCGGCCTGCGGCCCGCACGCTCGATCCGTCGTCTTCCTGCCGTCGTGTCAGCCGTCGATTCGACCGGCAACGCCCGGACGCTCGCCGTGACGCTCGTCGTGCCGGCCGCATCGAAGACCGTGAAGGTCCCGGCGCGCACGCCCGTGAAGACTCCCGTCGCGCCGCCCGTATCGCCGCCGACGAACCAGGGCCCGCAGCCCGTCTCCGGCGCGTTCGGCTGGCCTGCCGTCGGTGTCGTGTCGTCGCCCTTCGGCCCGCGCGGCGGACGCATGCACCAGGGCATCGACATCGCCGCGCCGGGTGGAACGCCGATCCACCCCGCCACGGCTGGCGTCGTGAACTTCGTCGGCGATCGAGCCGACTGCTACGGCAACGTCGTCGTGCTCGACCATCCCAACGGTGTGCAGACCTGGTACGCGCACCAGTCGAAGCTCGGCCGCTTCGTCGTCGGAGATCGTGTCGATCGCCTGGATGTCATCGGCTACGTCGGGACGACCGGGTGCAGCACGGGTGACCACGTCCACTTCGAGGTGCGGATCGGCGGCAAGGCGCGGAATCCGATGGCGTACCTCGCCAAGCGGTAGTGCGTCGGAGCGCCGGCCACCAGATCGCACGGCATGTTCGGTGCGGTCGCGGGTTCCCTCGAGACGGGGACGAATGAGCGATGACGGAGGAATACCTGTGGCCCAGGGAAATCCGCTGGGCGTGACGCTTGCTGCGCGCGCACTGGCAGAACATTCACGCAACAACCTGACGCTGGCACCGAGCGGACAGGAGGAAGACACGACGGTGGACACGGATGCGGTCGAGGCAGACGCCGCCGACCTGTACGCCTACATCGAGACGCGGGGTTTCCACTTCCCCCGCGAGCTCGTGACGCGCTACCTGCTGGCGCTGCTGACCAAGCCGTTCGCGCTCTTCACGGGCATCAGCGGCACGGGCAAGACCAAGCTCGCGCTGCTGACCGCGGAGTTCTACGCCGCGCGCCCGGGAACCCGTGCTCGCCGCTGGGAGCGGCCCGTCGACGGCGACCACGAGTTCTACCTGCCGATCGACGCGGTCACGCTTCGCAGCGGAACGATCACGCCCAGCAGCGACCAGCTCGACTACTTCAACGTGCCGCCGGGTGCGACGGAGACCTTCACCGTCTCCATCACCAACATCCTGGGTGCGCACGGCGACATCACGTTCCGCGCCACCAACCTCGTCGCGGACGGGCGCAAGCACCTGACGCTGCAGGTGCCCTCGACGGTGCGGCGCGCCTTCGAGGAGACGGGCGTGACCGAGCGTGACTACCTCCGGTTCGAGATCGTCGAGGAGTTCAAGCGCTATCGCGTCTCGCTCTTCCGGCCCGGCTCGGAAGAGGTGGACGTCCCCGCGGAGGATCGCTACGAGTTCATCAGCGTGCGACCGAACTGGTCCGACCACACGGCGCTGCTGGGCACCTTCAACTCCCACTACGAGCGCTACGAGCGCACGCCGGTGGTGGAGCTGCTGCTGCGCGCCGCCCGTGAGGAACGCGATGCACGTGCCGCCGGGGTCAAGCCGGCGCCGTACTTCCTGGTCTTCGACGAGATGAACCTGGCGCGGATCGAGCACTACTTCTCGGACTTCCTGTCGGCGCTCGAATCGCGTCGGCGCGACCACGACGGGACGATCCGCCAGGAGCCGCTGCACCTGCATCGCGTCGACGCGGCACGGCTGCTGTGGGTCGACCACGTCGGGATCGAGTATGAGATCCCCGAGCGGTTGGAGATCCCGACCAACGTCCTGTTCACGGGAACGCTCAACCTCGATGAGTCGACCTACGGCCTGAGCGCCAAGGTCGTCGATCGCGCCAACACGATCGCCTTCAGCGCGGTCGACTTCGCGGGCTTCCTGCGCGGCGCTGAGGGCTCGGACGACGGCAGCCCGCTGGAGCTCTCCGCCGAGGCGACCGCCTCGATCGAGCTGGGCACCTTCGCGCTCGCCGAGGCGAGTGACAGCCGCGCCGTGGCGAAGGAGCTGGAGCCATTCGTCCAGCTCAACGAGCTGCTCGTGCGGCATGACCAGCACTACGGCTACCGCGTGCTCAACGATGTCGCCTTCTATGTCCGCTCGGCGCAGCAGCTCGTGGGCGATTCGCCCGAGGTGCTGCACGCCGCGGTGGATGCCTGCGTGCTGCAGAAGGTGGTGCCGAAGTTCTACGGCTGGAAGCAGGACCGCGGCGGCATGCTGCGCGACCTGCTCTCGTTCTGCGTCGAGGGCTCGGCGATGCCGACGATGCGGGAGATCCAGGTCGATGCCAATGATCGCGCGGTCTGCATCGACGGGTCGACGCCGTACCTACCGCGTGCCGCAGGACGCCTGGCTCGCATGCTGGGGGCGATGGGGTAGGACCCGTCCATGCTCCGGTCCATGACCCGCGTGCGTGTCCTCGTCGCGACCTCCGTCGCGTGTGTCGGCCTGCTCCTCGCCGTGCCCGGTGCGGGCATGGGCGCCGCGGTGCCGGGGCCGGTGCTCGAGCGGCTCGAGGCGGATGTCACGCGGGCGACGCGCGCGGCAGCTGCCGGCCGGCCGGCGCTCGTCAAGGTCGCACGCGCACAGCGTCTGGCGACGGCAGATGCGGAGCGGGTCGCGGCGCGGCTCGCCGTCATCGAGGGCATCGTCGAGACCTTTCCCACGTCGGCGGGCGCACCGACGGCCGCGGCATTCTCCGAACACGCAGCCACCGTCCGCGCTGCCGCCCTGACGGCGACGGGAGAGCTCGACGAGGTGACCGAGGGAGCAGCCGAGCTCCAGGGTGACGTCCTCGACGCCCAACGTCGGCTCGCCGCCATCCGCAGGGCGGTCGGCAGCGCCGGTTCCCCGGCGTCGCCGATCGGCTCGTGGCGCTTCGGCTCCGGCGGCCCGACGGTGAGCGCCGAGTCGATCGACCGGTTCCTCGCCTCGAAGGGCTCGCCGATGGCGGGCCACGGGCGTGGCTTCCTCAAGGCCGGGCTCGAGCACGACCTGGATCCGCGCCTGATCGTGGCCATCGCCGGCGCCGAGTCCTACTTCGGCGCCGAGACGTGCGCCCCGTTCAACGGGTGGGGCTGGGGCTGCCCGACCAGCCCGTTCCGCTTCACGTCGTGGGACGAAGGGGCGATGACCGTCGCCGCAGGGCTCCGGTCGGGCTACCTCGATGACGGGCTGACGACGATCGGGAAGATCCACCTGCGCTACGCACCACCGGCGGCGACGAACGACCCGACCGGCCTGAACTATGGGTGGGCCGACAACGTCGCCAGGTTCCTGGTGGAGCAGGGCGGCGACCCCGAGGCCGTGAGTGGCGTGCTTCCGCCGTCGAGGTAGACGGATAGGGCTTGCAGGGTCGCGGATCTCGTCGTACCTTGGAGGCAGCGACACGTCCCCCGACGTGGCGCACTACCCCCGACCCGACTGGAGCCACCACCTCGATGACCGATCACGCATCGACTGGCGTCGCGACCATCAGCACGATGGCGTGGACGAACGTCGCATCCGCGGATGCGAAGCGGTCCTTGACGTTGATGGGCCGCGTTACCGGCTGGCGCTCCTCGGAACCAAGCTTCCAGGAATCGGTCGACGTCGCAGCGGGATGGATCGATCGCGCGCGCCGAGCCGGCAAGCTGCCGGCCGAGCTCCTCGACCTTGCCGGCTCCACGCTGCAGGACGCACGGAGCCATGTCGGCGAGCTGGAACGTCTCGCCACGCAGGTCGCCCGCGACGCGAACGAGACCGGCACCCTCGACCATTCGCGACTGGCGCAGCTCGAGCACATGGCAGACACCTTGGCGGCCTGGTCCACGGGACTTCGCTCGGTGCTCGACACCGAGCGCGGCGATGACTCCGGTGCGATCGTGCGGCTGCGTGCCGCGGTTGCGACTCGCACCAGCGGTGGCGGCCTCGAGCTGCTCGTCGCGAAGCTCTGACGCCAGTCGTCAGCGTCCGCGGCGCAGGATCGCGCGCAGCTGGGGCGCATTCACCATGCGGAACTTGAGCGCGAGGGCGCTGTAGATGCCCCACGTGACGATCACCGCGAGGCCCATGCCGAGCAGCTGGGCGAGGAAGCCGTCGCCGAGCAGCTGCTCGATGCCGCTCCAGGTCAGGTAACCGAGGCCCACCGAGAGCGAGCCGACGAGCAGCGCCAGACCGGTGATCGACGCGACCGGGCGCATCGACATGCCGCCGATCCGGCGTCGCAGGATGTACCACATGGCGAAGAACGTGACGGTGTTGGCGATGGCCATCGAGACGGTGATGCCGAAGACGCCGTACTCCGTGTGGAGCAGGCCGGCGACGATCACGTGCAGCAGGAAGTTGGTGAAGAAGCCGATCGCGGCTGGCGTCCACGGCGACTTCAGGCTGAAGAAGGCGCGCATCAGCAGCTGGATCGCGCCGTTGCCGATGAGGCCCCACGAGAAGCCGCGCAGCGCGGAGGCGATCAGCTCGGTGTCGCCACCGTCGGTCGCGCCGTACTGGAAGAGCAGGCGCACGATCGGCTCGGCCAGGACGATCATGAAGAGCGATGCCGGCATGAGCAGCACGACGATCTGGCGCACGCTGGCCACGGTCGCGTCGCGGAAGCCGTCATGGTCGCCGCGCGCCGAGTAGCGAGCGAAGAGCGGGAAGAAGACCGTCGCGACGGCGAGCGAGAAGATGCCCTGTGGCAGCTGGAAGAGGCTGAAGGCGCGGTAGATGACGGCGGGGCCGGCACCGGCATCGCCATCGAGCATCGAGCCGGGGATCCGGCTCGACCAGTAGGTGTTGACGATGTTGTTGATGCTGATCACCGCGAGGCTGAGCATCACCGGCAGCATCGCGACGAGGACCGCCTTCACGGCGGGATCGCGGAACGACGTGCCGAGCTTGAGGCGATGTCCGTGTCCGCGCAGCCACGGCACGGGCAGCAGCGCCTGGACGACCGTGGCGATGACGATCGAGATCGCGTAGACGAAGATCTCCTCGTCCTTCGGCACGAGGAAGACCACGACGGCGGTGAAGGCGACGGAGACGACGTTGAAGGCGAGCTGCGCGATGGCCGGCGGCCCGAACTTCCCGTACGAGTTGAGGATGCCGATGATGACGCCGCCGATGCTCATGAGCATGACGATGGGCACCAGGATGCGGAACAGCTCGACGGCGAGCGTCATCTCGTCGAAGTGGTCATAGACGACGAGGTCGACGAAGAACTCGCCGAAGTACATCGCGATGAGGGTCGCCGGCACGAGCATCAGGAGCAGGACGCTCACGATGGTGCTCGCCACGCGCCACGCGCGCTCCTCCTCATCCTCCTCGCGCAGGCCCGTGAAGACGGGAACGAGCGAGCCGACGAGCGCCTGGTCGGCGACGAAGGTGCGGATGACGTTGGGGATCTGGAATGCGACGGTGAATGCCGAGAAGGCGGCGCCCGCGCCGAACAGCGCGGAGGACATCGTCTCGCGTGCTAGCCCGACCAGCTTCGTCAGCAGCGTGGCGACCATGACCACGACCGTGGACGTGCGGGCACCCCGGATGGGAGCCGTGCCGGGAGTCGATGGTGCATCTGGAGCGGGGGAGGAGGTGCTCACGCCGCAAGATCCTACCGGCTCGTGCGGGCCGCGTGCATGGAGTGGGGGCGCCGGGACTCGAACCCGGGACCGGCAGGTTATGAGCCCGCTGCTCTGACCAACTGAGCTACACCCCCGTAGCGGCGGCAAGTCTACCGGGTGGCCGCTCGTGACCATGGCGTGGCCGGGCAGCGGCCACTCGGTGCCGGTCGTGCTGCGGGGGAGGGGCGCGGGCCCGAGGGACAGGTGTCACGACGACACTGCAGCCCATGGACGGGCACCATGCAACTTCCCACCTCCCCGACGACGACATCCCCGAGCAACATCGTGCAGGCGCAGCCGCGCTTCCGCATCGACGGGACCGGGCCGGTCTCCCAGCGCTCGATCACGCCCGTCACGACGAGCGCGACGGCGCTGATGGCCCAGGGCTCGGCGGCGACCGATGCCGTGCGCGGCGTGCTCCGACTGGTCGAGGATGCCGCCGGCGGCGCTGCGGCTTCGGCCCGCGTCGACGTCAACGGCGTCGCGCTGGCGTTCACGCCGCACGGACACGCCACCAACGTCTTCGCGGCGCACGCGGACGAGGATCCGGCATTCGGCGCCGAGTACCGGGCCGCCACGCCCGCCGGCCAGCGACAGCTGGCGCAGGAGCTCCATGCCGAGGCGATGCGCACGGCCAGCGGGGGCGAGGCGATGGTGACGAGCGGCTGGGTGAACCTCGCAGCGACCGCCAGCCGTGGACTGCTGGGAGCCGCGAGCGGCGCAGCCAGCTCCGACGAGGCGGCGCTCGCGATTCGCATCGCGCGTCACGAGGCGCAGCACCTCGCCGACGATTCGAAGCCGAGCCTCGACGAGGATGGGACGCGCGGGCTGCGTGAGGCGCTCGCCGAGGCACACTCCACGCGCCTGCCGCAGCTCCAGCGAGCACGCGCCCTGCTCGGCCTCGACCAGGTCGTCTCCGATGCCTCGCTGCATGGCGCGATCGCCAACCGACCGTACCGCGAGTACGAGGCAGACCTCGCCTCGCTGCTGCAGCGCGCGGGTATCGACCCGGTCGGGCCGGTCTCGGGGGCCCTGCTCGCCAAGCCGTCGAACGAGGTTGCGGACACGCTGGCGAACGGCATCGCACGGCACAGCGGGGCGAGCGTGGAGCAGGCGCGCGCCCAGATCGCGGCCGCCTTCGCGGACAGCGCACACGGCCACTGATCGCGCCGCTCGCTAGGATCGAGGCGAACGCGGCCCTGCCGCACTTGATCCTTCCGTACGAAAGCGACTGACCCGATGACCGACCCCGGAACCGCACGCATCAAGACCGGACTTGCCGAGATGTTCAAGGGCGGCGTGATCATGGACGTCGTCACTGCCGAGGAGGCAGTCATCGCGGAGGAGGCCGGCGCCTGCGCCGTCATGGCGCTCGAGCGCGTGCCGTCCGACATCCGCCGCGACGGCGGCGTGGCTCGTATGAGCGACCCGGAGATGATTCGCGGCATCCAGGAGGCGGTCTCGATTCCCGTCATGGCCAAGGTCCGCATCGGCCACTTTGTCGAGGCACAGGTGCTCGAGGCGCTCGAGGTCGACTTCATCGACGAGAGCGAGGTGCTGACGCCTGCCGACGAGGTCAACCACGTCGACAAGTTCGCCTTCACCGTGCCGTTCGTGTGTGGCGCGACCAACCTGGGCGAGGCGCTGCGCCGCATCGCCGAGGGCGCGGCCATGATCCGCACCAAGGGCGAGGCCGGCACCGGCAACGTCGTCGAGGCAGTGCGCCACCTGCGCAGCCTGATCAACGAGATCCGGGCCCTGCAGGGCATCGGCCGCGACGAGATCTACGCCGCGGCGAAGGAGCTGCGCGCGCCGGTCGAGCTCGTCCAGCAGATCGCCGACACCGGCAAGCTGCCGGTCCCGATGTTCACCGCCGGCGGTATCGCGACGCCCGCTGACGCGGCGCTGATGATGCAGCTCGGTGCCGAGGGCGTCTTCGTCGGCAGCGGCATCTTCAAGAGCGATGATCCGGCGACGCGCGCTCGCGCCATCGTCGAGGCGACGACGCACTTCAACGACGCTGCGGTCATCGCACGCGTGTCGACCGGACTCGGCACCGCTATGCCCGGTATCGAGATGGCGACGCTGGCTGCCGGCGGCAGCGGCGGCACCTTCGCGAACCGCGGCTGGTAGCCAACCAGCTCCATTCGGGCCACCGACGGGCCGCTCTTCGTCATTGACGATGGGCGGCCCGTCGTGGTGTCGTGGATCCGTGGCCCTACGCACGTTGCTTCGCGTGCGCCACGATCGAGGAGCCGAAGCCCATGACATCCGCACTCACGGGCCTGCCGGTCCGACTGCCCGGCGGTTCGGTCGCGCCCGCCGCCACCGGTCAGCCCGACGCCTGCGCTGACGCGCCCGCTCCGCTCTTCGTCAATGGTCCGATGCCGGTTGGCGTCGCGCCGATCACGATCGCTCCGGTCTCGACGCCTGCCGCTGCTCCGACCGCGATGCCCGCACCGTCCGCCGGCATCGCTGCGAACCTCGGCGTCGCTGCGCTCGGCGCACCTGGCATGGTCGCCGCCCCGGTGTTCGCCCAGCCGCAGTCGGCCGCTCCCGTGCTGGCCGGCGGTGCCGCCGCTGCGCCGCTGCGCATGACGACCGTCGCACCGGGTGGCTCACAGGCCGATGCGGACCAGGTCGAGCGGACGCTCGGCGTGCTGCGCCAGTCCCCGAGCGGAGCGCAGCTCGTCGATCGCATGCTCGCGGTGGGGGCGAAGGTGACCGTGATCGGCGACGCCGAGTTCACCGCGCTCGGTCAGGCTGATGCGCACGCCTTCTTCGATCCGAACGACGACACGATCTACCTGCGTCGCTCGCAGCTGTCGGGTGGCGACCCGTCGTTCGCCGCAGTCGCCCTGGCACACGAGGGAACGCACCTGCTCGACGACGTCGCGAAGCTCGATGCACCATTCTTCGATTCGGCGTCCCGCGCGGTCGCCGCTGCCGGCGGATTCTCGACGGCGCAGGGCATCGCCACGCAGGAGCAGACGCTGTTCGAGCTGACGATGATCCGCGAGGCACGGGCCTTCACCTTCGCGGGGCAGGTCGCCCGCGACCTCGGCACCCGGCTGCCTGCATCGGACCCGACGGCGATCGCGGCGGGGGGCGGCAACGATCCGGCCACCTATGGGCGTGTGTGGACGGCGCTGCTGCAGTCGAGCTACAACCCCGATCGGCGCGCGGCGAACGTCCGGAACTTCTAGCGACGATCGGGTGACCGGAGCGGGCGGTCGGTGGGTAGGGTGTCGTCGTGGCACGCATCGACGACATCGACCTGATCCGGCGCGACTACAGTGATCCGGACCGGCTCGAGGAACGCTTCAAGGCGTGGCGCGAGTATCACGACCCGGACCTGCTCGGCCTGATCGAGCACGCGGTCGCCGAGGGCCCCCACGAGGAGATCCTCGAGGTCGGCTGCGGCGATGGACGCTTCAGCGAGCAGATGCGCGACGAGCTGTCGGCGCGCGTCGTCGCCTTCGACTTCTCGCCCGGCATGGCGGCACGAGCGGCCCTGCGCGGGCTCGACGTCCAGGTCGGCGACATCCAGGTGATGCCGTGGCCCGACGCCCAGTTCGACGTGGTCGTGGCGAACTGGATGCTGTACCACGTGCCCGACCTGGATCGCGGGCTGACCGAGATCGTCCGCGTGCTCGAGCCGGGCGGCCGGCTGGTCGCCAGCACGATGGGACACGGGCACATGCGCGAGCTGTGGGACCGCGTCTCCGATGGCGATTCCGCGCCCGAGCTCGACTTCTCGAGCGAGAACGGCGAGCAGGTGCTGCAGCGCCACTTCCCGCACGTCGACGTGCGACCGATGTTCGGACACGCCACCTTCCCCGACCACGCCGCCGCCGTCGCGCACATCAAGACGACGTTGACGCGGGCGCACCTGGCCGATCGCCTGCCGCACTTCGAGGGGCCACTGCGCGTGACGACCACCAACACCATGTTCGTCGCCACGCGCGACTGACGGCGATACGATGGCGGCGTGAACGATTCCCACGACATCCATGTCGGCGTGCTGGCGATGCAGGGCGCCTTCGCGCGTCACGTCGCGGTGCTGCAGGAGCGCGGCGTGCGTGCCTCCGAGGTCCGTACGCCGGCCGAGCTGGCGGCCGTCGATGCGCTGGTCATTCCCGGTGGCGAGAGCACGGCGATCCGCAAGGCGCTGGATCGCGGCGAGCTGCTCGAGCCGCTTCGCGAGCGACTGGCGTCGGGCATGCCGGCCTTCGGCACCTGCGCGGGGCTGATCGTCCTGGCGCACGCGGCCGAGGATGGCGCACCCGAGACATACGGTGCGCTTGACGTCGATGTGGCACGCAATGGGTTCGGACGACAGGTGCACTCCTTCGAGGGGTCGGTCGACATGTCCGGCGGCGATCTCGGCGACCTCGATGGCGGACGGCTGTCAGGCGTGTTCATCCGCGCGCCGCGCATCACGCGGCTCGGCGACGACGTGACGGTGCTCGGCCGGCTGGCTGGAGGCGAGCACGACGGCGAGCCCGTGGTCGTGCGCCAGGGCAACCTGCTCGGTGCGACCTTCCATCCCGAGCTCACCGATGACCCAGCGCTCCATGCGCGGTTTGTCGAGCTCGTCCGCGCGGCCCTCGCCGCGCCGGCGACGACGTCGGCGCCCTGACAGCACGTCCGAGGTTCGGCGGTGCCGTGGCCTGGTCCGCACCGAGGTGTGGCGGCTCAGTTGCTCCATGCGCGACTCAGCCGCCACACTCTCCGCGCTGTCCGAGCTGGGCGTCCGGAGGTTGCCGTCGGCGGATCGTCGGGTATCCTCAGGCGCGACGACGCGACGAAGCTCGAACCACCGGGAGGACGCCACGCATGGCCGGCCACAGTAAATGGGCGAACATCAAGCACCGCAAGGGGCGCCAGGATGCCAAGCGCGGCATCCTCTTCTCCAAGCTCTCGCGCGCCATCACGGTCGCAGCCAAGCAGGGTGGACCTGACCCCGATTCCAACGCGACGCTGACGCAGGCCATCCAGGCCGCGAAGGACGTCTCGATGCCGAAGGACAACATCGAGCGCGCCGTGGCGAAGGGCGCCGGCAGCGCCGAGGGCGAGAACTTCGAGAACATCGTCTACGAGGGCTACGGCCCCGACGGCGTGGCGCTCATGGTCGAGTGCCTGACCGACAATCGCAACCGCACCGCAGCCGAGGTGCGCCACGGCTTCACGCGCGCGGGCGGCTCGCTCGGCACCGACGGCAGCGTCGCATGGATGTTCAACCGCATCGGTGAGATCCAGCTGGCCGCGGGCGTGGACGAGGACGAGGCACTCCTCGCAGCCGCCGACGCCGGCGCCGACGACGTCTCCAGCGACGAGGACGGCCAGGTCATGGTGACCTGCGAGCCCGCCGTCCTGATCGCGGTCCGCAAGGCACTGGAGGAGGCCGGCTTCACCGTCGAGCGCTCCGAGAGCGTGCTGCGACCCAACAACACGGTGGAGCTCGACCAGGCGGGACTCGAGAAGGTCCTGCGCATGATCGACGCGCTCGAGGAGCTCGACGACGTGCAGAAGGTCAGCGCGAACTTCGAGGCCTCCGACGAGGTCATGGAAGCCGTCTACGGCGGTTGACGATCAGCGCAGGTGACGTGCTGCCTGCGCGACGACTGACATGACCTCGCGGTTGCCCGACGCGCGTGCGGTGGATCGCATCGCATCGGCCACGTCACCGAACGCAAGCGGCCGATCCGGCTGCTTCGCGAGGTCGCGCATCGTGCCGCGCAGGATCGTCCGCATGTCAGTCCAGCCGAGCGCTTCGGTGCCGTGGAAGGCATTCGTCACGGGTGCCCCACCGGCATGGGCGTCGAAGTCGAGGTCGAAGTTCGCCGCGGCGGCGCGTACGTCGCGGACCGTCATCGACAGTCGCTCAGGCGCGATCACGTCGCGGCCGAACTCATGCCCGACGGGACCGAGCTGCCACGCGCGCTTGTGGAGGGCGCCCGCGACGTCGGAGAGACCCTCGCGGATCGCCCGGTCCTCGGATTCGATCCGGCTCAGGCGGCGCTCGGCGCGTTCCGAGCGCGGCGGACGTGCGTCCTGCCACGTCCACGGCCGCAGCTCGTTGGTCGCGTCATGCATCAGCTCGTGCGCGATCACGCCCCTGTCCATCGTGAGGGCATCGAGCGGTCCGGCGTAGAGCGTGTGCGATGCGGTATCCATCGCGGCAGCACTCATGCCGGGCAGGTCGGTCACGACTGTCAGGGGTCGCGTGGCGAAGTTCGGCAGCTGCTCGGCACCGAGCATCGAGTGCAGGTCGTGCGCCGCATCGGCGACGAGGTCGCGCATCTGCCAGAGGCGCGGTGCATGCGCGATGAAGTTGGGGGTGGGGGCGAGGTGGGACGTGACGCTGACCGGCCAGGCGCGCGGGCCCTGTATCGCTGCGGCCACCGATGTTCCCTCGATCGCCATCTGGCGTGACCCCCTGCCGATGTGTCGTGTGGGCTGGGACTGTCGTTGCATCTGACTGATCCCGACGCCTCGCCAAACCCGATAGAGCGGTAGGGGAATCGAACCGGGGGAACCACCATGTCTGCCATTTCCACGCTTGAGCGTGCCATCGTCCAGTCGAGCAAGCTCGCCGAGACCGCATCGAAGCATGCCGATGCCGCCTTGGGCGCACTCGCACGTGGGGATCACGCCGCCGTGGCGACCTCCTCGGGTCGCGTCGAACGGCACCTGCAGCTCCTCGTCAGCCGCATGGAGCACCTGCCCGGCGGTGCGCCGACCGAGGCGCTGGGCCACGAGAACCTCATCTACGGCCAGTCGATCGAAGCGCTGGCGGTCCTGCGCGGGGCGGGTGGCGCCTCCGGTGACGGCGGCTTCCAGGCGATCTCCGGGGCGAACCAGAAGCTCGGGGTCATGCGCGCCGGTTTCGAGCGACTGCAGGAGCTGGCTCGCCCGGTCCAGTACTAGGACCGCTCGGCAGCCCGAAGCAGGAACGTCCGAGGCAACGGCGAACATACGTTCGTGACCTTCGCGACCCCCGCTCCGCCGGTGCACCAGCCCGGCACCCCGCTGCGCATCCTCGGCATCGATCCCGGCACCGCCTCGACGGGCTTCGGCGTCGTCGACCGGTTGGGCGTGCGGATGACCCCGGTCTGGTACGACTGCCTGACCACGTCGCCGCGGGAGGCACCGGCTGCGCGCCTGGTTCGCATCGCCCAGGCGACGCGCGAGATCGTGGAGCGGATGCAGCCGCACGCGATGGCGATCGAGGAGCTGTTCTTCGGCGCCAGCGCGAAGGCGGCGCTCGCCGTCGGGCAGGCGCGCGGCGTCTGCATGGTGATCTGTGCCGAGGCGGGCATCCCCGTCTACGAGTACAACAACAGCACGATCAAGATGGCGGTGACCGGCTACGGTCGTGCCGACAAGCTCCAGGTCATGGAGATGGTGAAGCACCAGCTCGGCATGAGCGAGGTGCCCCGGCCCGACCACGCGGCCGACGCACTCGCCATCGCGATCACCCACGCGGGCTCGATGCACGTGGACATCGTGGCGGCCAGGACACGGACGCGCACGCCTCGATCCCGCTGAGCAGCGCCTCGACGAGGTAGTGGCGCGCTACCGATGGCGTCCGGCGCTCCGGTCAGACTTTCCCCCATGATTGCCCGCCTCACCGGTCGCTGCGTCCATGCCGACGCGGATTCGCTCATCGTCGATGTCGGCGGTGTCGGCTACCTCGTGCGTGCCACGACCGGCGTGCTGGTCGCTGCACGGACCCACCCAGAGGAGGTGACGGTCCACATCCACACGAGCGTGCGTGAGGACGCGATCCAGCTCTTCGGCTTCGCGAGCGTCGCGGAGCAGTCGGTCTTCGAGCGCCTCACCAGCCTGCAGGGAGTCGGCCCCAAGGTCGCCATCGGCGTGCTCAGCTCGCTCAGCCCGCAGGACGTGCGGCGCGCCACCGACGTGGAGGACGTGGCGCTGCTGCAGTCCGTCCCCGGTGTCGGCCCCAAGGTCGCGCGGCGGATCGTGACCGAGCTCAAGGGCAAGCTCGACGACATCGTGCCGCCCATGACCACCTTTGCGGCCACCGTCGAGGATGGCGCCGCGATGCTCGATCACCGCGCCACCTTCTACGAGGCGCGTGAGGCGCTGGTCGGCCTTGGCATGGGCATTCCCGAAGCCGACGCGGCGCTCGCCGGCACGGCTGAGGACGCGACCGCGGCCGAGCGCGTCAAGCAGGCACTGGCAGCAACGAAGAAGACCAAGGCGGCGAAGCGATGAGCGACCTCGACTTCTCCCACAAGCCGGGCATCCCGGTGGGCGATCCGGGCACAGGTACGCCCGGTGGCGCACCGCGCGAGGAGGGCTCGCCGATGCGCAGCCCGATCGCCGACGCCGAATCCCGCCGCGGCGACGACGAGCTGGACCGCTCGCTGCGCCCGAAGAGCCTCGACGACTTCGTCGGCCAGAAGCGCGTCCGTGAGCAGCTGCAGGTCTTCATCGACGCTGCGCGGCATCGCGACGAGGCGCTCGACCACGCGCTGTTCGCCGGCCCGCCCGGGCTCGGCAAGTGCGTCACGCCCGACACGATGGTCTTCACGACGCACGGCATGGAGCCGATCGGTGGACTCGGCGTCGTCGGTGGCGAGAGCTGGCAGCCGATCACCCGACCGATCGCCGGCCTCTACGGAACACGCACGGCCGACTACTTCTACGACAACGGTGACGGGCCGACGCTCCGGGTCACCACCCGCGCGGGCTACCGTGTCGAAGGCACGCCGAACCACCCGCTGCTGGTCAAGGGCAACGATGGACGGCTGCAGTTCCGCCGACTCGGTGAGCTCCGCTTCGGCGATGAGGTTGCAGTGCGTCTCGGCGCGCAGGTCTTCGGCTCCAACACGAAGCTGCACGTCGAAGGCGTCGGCATTCCGAGCATGCAGGACCCTGCACGCACGACTGACGAGCTCGAGCCGGACCTGGCGCGCCTGCTCGGCCTGCTGCTCGACGGTGGGCGCATCTCGCCCGGCGGCGACGGCATCGTCTTCGTCACCCGTGACGCAGTCCGCGCGGAGGAGTTCCAGGCCTGCGCCCAGTCGGCGCTGTGCCTGACGGTGGAGTCCTTCGGGTCCGGCCCGCTCGGTGAGCGCTGGGGCGCACGCAGCCCACGCGTTGCCACCTTCCTGCAGGGGCTCGGACTCACGCGCGAGGGTTTCGCCGACGTGCCCGAGTGCATCTACCGCGCGCCGCGACTGCTCGTCGCCGAGTTCCTGCGCGGCCTGTTCTGGGGCGTCGAGCATGCACCTGTCTTCAGCCACCAGGAGCGCACGGTCGTCGCGCACCTGCAGCTGATGCTCGCCAACTTCGGCATCGAGTCGAGCATCCTGCCGAGCGAGCGGGGCTGGGCCCTGCGCGCCAGCTCCGAGCCCGCGAAGTTCGATTCGATGCACCCGGACGAGTTCGGTGACATCCACGATCCCTACGCCGAGGTCGGTGGACAGCACCATCACGGCGACGAGCCCCGCGACGCTGCCGCACGATTGCGCGATCGCGAGCGCAACACGCAGCGGGCCCAGGTGTCGACGCCACTGGCCGAGACGCGCGACGGTCGCGAGGGTGGCGTCGGCTTCGGCCTGACCGCTGCCGGCGTCCTCGTCGCGATGGAGGCGGAGGAGATCGACTCCTACCGCCGCGGCGGCGCACGCGCCGACGACATCGTGCCGGTCCGGGTCGAGAACACGGGGCGGGTGCAGATCGAATCGGTCACCGTGGCCGAGGTCGAGCCGGTCGAGCGCGGTCGCGCCCTGCTGCGCGAGACCGAGCACGACCACCGCGCGCTCGCCGTGCGAAGCGTGCGGTCCAAGCTGCGCCGGGACGAGATGGTGGAGCTTGCCTGGGAGCCGGTCGTCTCGATCGAGCCGGGCACGGCACACACCGTCGACGTCAGCGTCCCCGACGGCCACACCTTCATCGGCAACGGCATCATCTGTCACAACACGACGCTCGCCAGCGTCGTCGCCAACGAGCTCGGCTCCACGATGCACGCCACGAGTGGGCCCGCCCTGGAGAAGAAGGCCGATGTCGCTGCCATCCTCACGGCGCTCGGGCCACACGACGTGCTGTTCATCGACGAGATCCATCGCCTCAGCACCGCGATCGAGGAAGTCCTCTACACGGCGATGGAGGACTACCAGATCGACATCGTGCTCGGTCAGGGTCCCGCAGCGCGCACGCTGCGACTCGACCTGGAACCGTTCACGCTCGTCGGTGCCACGACCCGGGCGGGCCTGCTGACGACGCCGCTGCGCGATCGCTTCGGCATCACCCAGCGGCTCGAGTACTACGACGTCGCCGAGCTGACCGATGTCGTGCGTCGCTCCGCGCGCCTGCTCGAGCTGGAGATCGACGACCAGTCCGCCGGCGAGATCGCGTCTCGTTCACGTGGCACGCCACGTATCGCCAATCGCCTGCTGCGTCGGGTCCGCGACGTCGCGCAAGTGCGGCACGCCGGCCACATCACGCTCGACATCACGCAGGAAGCGCTCGACCTCGTCGACATCGACGCCGTCGGCCTCGACCGCATCGACCGGCAGATCCTCGAGGTGATCCTCTCGAAGTTCGGTGGCGGTCCCGTCGGCCTGTCGACGCTCGCCGTCGCGATCGGCGAGGAGCAGCACACGATCGAGGATGTCTACGAGCCGTTCCTGCTGCAGCGTGGATTCCTGATGCGCACTCCGCGTGGGCGCGTCATCACGCCGCGCGGCCGGGCGCACCTCGGGGCCGCGGGCTTCGATGTCACGACGGCCGGCGAGCTGTTCTGACTGACGCATGACGAACGGGGCCCGCGAACTTCGCGGGCCCCGTCCTCGTTACCGTGGTGCAGCAACTCGCGTCAGGCGAGCTCGAGCTCCAGCTGCGCGATCGGTGCGATCAGCGCCGTACGGATCGACTGGGTCGGTCGACCGATCAGTCGGCTCAGGTCGCCACTGGTCGTATCGAGGTGACCCTTCGCCAGCCCCGCGTCCGAGTCGGCGAGGATGCTGGCGAACGCCGCGGGCAGGCCCGCGCCCTCGAGCACCTGGGCGTATTCGGCCTCGGGCAGGTCGGTGTAGACGACCTCGGTGCCGCTCACGTCCGCGATGATCTCGGCCAGCTCGGCCAGTGACACGCGCTCGTCGCCACCCAGCTCGTAGGTCGCGCCTTCGTGGTCCGCTCCGACCAGCACCGCAGCTGCGGCTGCGGCGAAGTCATCGCGCGTCGCCGGCGCGAACTTCGTGTCGCCACCGGCACCGAAGAGGGCGCCATGCTCGAGTGCGGCACCCAGGGTTCCCTCGTAGTTCTCGATGTACCAGCCGTTGCGCAGCAACGTGAAGGCGATGCCCGACGCGCGGAGCAGCTCCTCGGTGGTTCGATGCTCGCCTGCGAGCTGCAGGTCCGATTCGTCGGCGCGCAGCACGCTGGTGTAGGCGACGTAGGGCACCTCTGCCTCGAGCGCCGCCGAGATCACGTTGCCGTGGTGCAGGGCGCGCTGGCCAACCTCGCTGGAGGAGATGAGCAGCAGGCGATCGACGCCGGTCAGCGCAGTGACGAGGGCCGACGGGTCGGTGTAGTCGGCGACGCGGACCTGCACGCCGGACGTGGCCAGTGGCGCTGCCTTGTCGACGTCGCGGACGATCGCGACGATGTCGGACGGCGCGGTGCCGCCCTCGAGCAGGTGGGCGATGACGAGGCGGCCGAGGTTGCCGGTGGCGCCGGTGATGGCAAGACGGGTCATGAAGGCTCCAAGGTTCGTGGAATACGGTGCGCGCAATTCGCGCGGTTCGATCCATGCTAGCAGATTCGATTGCGCCCGCAACTATCTACTCGGGGGAGCCCGTCATCCACGTGCGGTGGCTGGCGAGCACGCCGTCGTACTCGCCCTGACCGACGAGGCCGCGGGTCCCGAGCGAGGCTCCCAGCAGTCCGAGCGCGATGATCGTCCACGCCTCACCGTGCGGGTCGCGGTCGGGGAGGAGCCCCCCTGCGCCGGCGCTCCGCTCGACGACGGAAGCCACATAGTCGTGCACTTCCCGCATGCGGCGCGCGAGGTGCTCGTCGATCGCCTCGATGCCCGTCGTCTCCACGAGCCCGCGCATCCACATGCGCGCCACCGAGGGTTCGCTGCGAACGATCTCCAGGAAGGACCGGCCGGGCATGCGCCAGTGGCGCGCCTCGGGCTCGAGGTCGTAGAGCTCGTCGCAGCGCACGAGCATCCGGCTCCATGCGGCGTCGACGCACTCGAGGAAGAGCTGCTGCTTCGCACCGAAGTGGCGGAAGATGAGCGCCTCGTTGACACCCGCGGTGCGCGCGAGCCAAGACGTCGTCGTCCCGGCATAGCCACGCTCCGCGAAGCAGGTCGTGGCTGCCGCGAGGATGCCGCTGCGTCGCGCGTCGGCTGACATGCGGGGACCACTCATCGCTCCACCTCGCTGACACGGAGCGCATCCTCGAGCGACGCACCGATCGGCGGACGCCCGCCTGGGCGATGATGGATCACGCGCGCCTGCTCGAAGCAGCGCGTCACCTCGCCCCAGATCGCATCGCGTACCTCTGCGACACGCTCGCCGGAGGGCTGCTCTTCCCGGGCGAAGCTGATCGGCTCACCCCAGACAGCGGTGACCTTGGGTCGATGCTGCCACCAGCGGCGGCCATAGGCGCTCGCCCGCTTGGCGCCGTAGGCAGCGACGGGCACGACGGGTGCCCCGGTCAACAACGCGAGGATGGCCAGGCCGTCGCGCGGCGTGGCGAGCCCGTCGTGGTCGAGTGACATGCGCCCCTCCATGAACAGCACCAGGCCGTCGCCGCTCTCGACGACGGTGCGGGCCACGGCGAGCGCCGACGCGCTGCGCCCACCGCCGCGCAGCACGGGAAAGCCGCCGCCCCAGCGCACGAACCGACCTGCGATCGGCCACCCGAGCGCGTCCGCCTTGGCCATGAAACGCAGCCGCGTACGCGGTTGGCCGAGCCCGAAGATGAAGGGATCCATGTACGCGCCGTGCGGCCCGGGGGCGAGCAGGAACCCGCCCTCCTCGGGAACCCGCGGCCAGTGACCGTAGCCGCGGTAGCGATAGATCATCCGGCCGGGTCGCGCCACGAGCACTCGGCAGAACCGCTGGAAGCCGGAGGGGTCGTGATGTGCCCAGTCCTCGGGTGTCAGGTGGTCGATCTTCATGCCTCCGCCACCTGCCACTCGTCGTCCGCGAAGCGCGGCGCATCACTGAGCGGTCGAAGCATCAACAACCCGGCGATGGCGGCCAGCGCGAGCATCGCCAGTGCTACGCGGCTTGCGTCGAGCACGCTCGCGGAGCCCTGGTCATGGAGCAGCCAGATCGTGCCGCCCCACAGCACGAGCGGACCGATGCCGGAGGAGAGCTTGCCGACGAGGTTGTAGATCCCGAAGAACTCGCCGCGCAGCTCGGGCGGTGTGAGCCGCATCATGAAGACGCGGTCGCTGGTCGCGACGCCGCCGAGGGTCGCGCCGATCGCCGGACCGAGCACCCAGACGAGCGTGGGGCTGCCGGTCGCCGCCGCGATGAGCAGCGTCGTGGCAGCGAGCACGAGGATGCCGCTCAGCACGCGCTTGGGGCCGACCCGCTCGACGAGGCGACCGCAGATGAATGCAGAGAGCGCCGCACTCACCATCGCGAGGCCGAGCACGGCGGTCTTGTCGCCCTTGCTGAAGTCGCCGACACGGCCCATGTAGACGGTCATGTACGCGATCACGGTGGCTGTCGCGTCGACGTAGAGGAAGCGGGCGATGAGGAAGCGCCCGGCCGCGCGGTGGTCGGAGCGGATATGGCGGGCCGTGCGCACGACCTGCTGCAGCGCGCCGCGAACGATCGCGCCCGTGCTGGACGTGCGGGCTCGCTGCGGGCGGCGCTCGCGCACGAAGATGAAGATCGGTACCGCGAAGACCGCGAAGAGGATCGCCGTCGGCAGGAACGCCTGCTGGAGGTCGTTCTCCGGCACGATGATCGTCAACAGGATGCTCGCGATGAGCACGCCGACGTAGCCGAGGCCGACGCCGAAACCGGAGACCGCACCATGATGCTCGGGCGGCGCGACCGTCGCCAAGAGCGGGTCGTACATCGAGAGCGACAGCTGGAACGCGAAGATCGCGAAGCCGGCCATCACGAGCGCGGCCGTGACGGAGGAGATCATGCCGAGGCTGACTGTGGCGAGCACGCAGAGCGTGGTGAACACGGCGAGGAAGGGCAGTCGCCGGCCGAGCTGGTCGCTGATCGCACCGAGCGCCGGCATCGCCGCGATCAGCACGAGCCCGACGATGAACCCCATGACGCCGACGTGCCAGTCGGGTCGGCCCTGCTGGTCGATCACCCACTCGTTGAAGTAGCGGGTGATGACGGCGAAGGAGAAGATCGTGTTCGCGAAGTCGTAGAAGGCCCACGCGACGACCGGACGGCTGAAGAGGCGGAACACGCGTGGATCACGTGAAGCCGTGTCGGGGCTGGTGGCAACGGTCGTATCCATGCGCGCTCCTCGAAGTAAGTATGCACTTACTTATAGCTGGACCCGCCCATCGACACAAGGGCTTCATGCGCGGGATCGGTACGATTCCTCCGTGACCCTTCCTGCGCCCCTCACCACCGATGACCTCGACTACGAGCTGCCCGACGCGCGGATCGCGCAGCAGCCGGCGTCCGAGCGCGGCGGCTCCCGCCTGATGGTGCTGCAGGCCGGGGTGGAGGAGCCGTTGGCGATCGGTCGCTTCGACGAGCTGTTCCTCGACCAGCTGCAGGCCGACGACCTCGTCGTGGCCAACGATTCCCGCGTGCTCCATGCGCGCCTGCCGATCCGCCGCGACACGGGCGGTCGCGGCGAGGTGCTCCTGCTCGCACCTGTCGCCGATGCCGCCGATGGCGCGCCCGGTCGGTGCCGCTGGACCGCGATGGCGCGCCCCGCTCGCAAGTACCGCGAGGACCAGGTCGTGACCACCGAGGCGGGCGCGGCGTCGCTGACGATGGTCGAGCGCACCGGCTCGCAGACCTGGACCGTCGAGCTGCCCTGCGCGCTCGACGAGGTGCCGGCCTGGCTGCAGCTCCACGGCGAGCTGCCACTGCCGCCATACGTCACCGAGCGCGGGCAGGACGAGGGCCGCTACCAGACGGTCCACGCACGCCACGACGGCTCCGTCGCGGCGCCGACCGCCGGCCTGCACTTCAGCGACGAGCTCTGGGCGCAGGTGCGCGAGCGCTGCGAGGTCGCCCACGTCACGCTTCACGTCGGCGCGGGAACCTTCCTGCCGGTCAGCGATGGCTCGCTCGACGAGCACGTCATGCACCACGAGCGCTACGAGGTGCCGCCGCAGACAGACGCCGCAGTCCGTCGAGCGCTGGCCGAGGGCCGCCGCGTGGTTGCCATCGGCACGACGTCGACCCGCACCCTCGAGCACGTCTACGGCGCGGGCGGCGAGCTCGTCGGCAGCACGGACCTGTTCATCCAGCCCGGCTACACGTGGGCCTGCGTCGGCGCGATGCTGACCAACTTCCACCTGCCCAAGTCGACGCTCGTCGCGCTCGTCATGGCCTTCCATGGAATCGACGCGACGCGCGCGGCCTACGCCCGAGCGATCGCGGAAGAGCTGCGCTTCTACTCCTTCGGTGACGCCATGTTCCTGCACGGCCCGCCGGTCGCCTCGAGTGGCGACACGGATGTCGCCGTCACCTGAAGACCGGGCATCGGGAACGTCAAGCTCGTCGATTCCGTCAGCGCAGGATCCATGCCGCGCTGAGAGATTCGACGCCGAGGAGCGCTGGTCGATTCCGTCAGCGCACCATCCGTACCGCGCTCACGGAATCGACGCGGGTTCGACGCGACGCGCGTGAAGTCCGAGCCGGTCTCGGGCAGCGTGGCACGTGCATGGCATGCGTCGTGCGAAGATACGCAGATGCCGACTGCGACCTCCTCGACCACCGAACAGGTGGACTGCTTCCGTGTCAATGCGACCTGTGGGCGTGCCCGCACGGGGGAGCTGCGCACCGCCCACGGCGTCGTGCGCACGCCCGTCTTCATGCCCGTCGGCACGAAGGCGACCGTGAAGGCGACGACCGTCGACGAGCTATCGGGGCTCGGCGCGCAGGTCGTGCTCGGCAACACGTACCACCTCGTGCTCAAGCCCGGCGCGCAGGCGATCGCCGATGCCGGTGGCCTGCACCGCCTGATGCGCTGGCCCAAGTCGATCCTCACGGACTCCGGCGGCTTCCAGGTCTTCAGCCTGCGCCACATGCTCAAGCTGAGTGACCAGGGCGCGGTCTTCCAGAGCGTGTACGACGGCTCCCGCGTGGAGTTCACTCCGGAGAACGTCGCCGAGGCACAGGCGCTGCTCGGCTCCGACATCGCGATGGTGCTCGACGAGTGCCCGCCCGGCGATGCCGCGCGACCTGCAGTGGAATCCGCCGTCGCGCGCACGACCGCCTGGGCCATTCGCGCCCGGGAAGCGCACCTGCGTGCGCGCCGCCTCGGCGACGGCGCGGATGGCTGGTCGCTGACCGGCCAGCCGCAGCTGCAGTTCGGCATCGTCCAGGGCGGTGTGCACGCCGACCTGCGCGAGCGCAGCGTCAGTGAGCTGACCGACATCGGCTTCGACGGCTATGCGGTCGGCGGGTTGAGCGTCGGTGAGCCGCAGGAGCTGACGATGCCCGTGCTCGGGGCGACGACCGCCCTGCTGCCGGAGGACAAGGCACGCTACTTCATGGGAATCGGCGACCCGATCGGCGTGCTCGACGTGATCGACAACGGCGTCGACATGTTCGACTGCGTCCTGCCGACGCGGCTCGGCCGCACCGCAAGCGCCTTGGTGCCGACGACCGAGCACCCACGTGCCCGCCTCAACCTGCGCAACGCGGTCCACGTCAACGACGAGCGACCGATCCTCCCCGGCTGTGCCTGCCCCGCGTGCCGTGGCGGCTACACGCGCAACTACATCCGCCACCTCTTCCAGCAGGACGAGATCCTCGGCCTGCGCCTGCTGACGCTGCACAACCTCCACGTCATGATCGACCTCGTCTGGCGCGCACGCGGCGCCATCGCCCGTGGTCAGTGGAGCACCGGCTGGTACGAGGCCGAGCGCATGCGCTGGCTGCCGCTTCCGCCCAGCTGAGCGAGCCGGGCGACCGGACCGCTGGAACGGATCATCGGTGGTCGCCGACGATCTGGCAGGGGGA
>JAOPYV010000063.1 GCA_025964435.1 Thermoleophilia bacterium
CCGTTTCAAATATCGACATCGTGATCGCCGACAACAAGTGGGATATCATCGATGGCTACAACGAGACGCCCGAGCTCATCCGCAAGCAGTACGAGCGCGGACTTATCACCGAGGGCGAGCGCAAGGACCGCGTCGTCTCCCTCTGGGAATCGTGCACCGAGGAAGTCGGCGACGCGATGGCGGCAGTCCTCGCGAAGGACCCGACCAACCCGATCTTCATGATGGCGGACTCCGGTGCTCGAGGTTCGGCGAAGCAGCTCTCGCAGCTCGCCGGCATGCGAGGCCTGATGGCCAATCCGAAGGGCGAGACGATCGACCATCCGATCCGCTCGAACTTCATGGAAGGCCTGTCGGTCCTCGAGTTCTTCTCGAGCACCCATGGTGCACGTAAGGGACTGGCTGACACCGCGCTGCGAACGGCGGACTCCGGCTACCTGACGCGTCGTCTCGTCGACGTCGCACAGGACGTCATCATCCGTACGCGCGACTGCGGTACGACCAACTACGTCACGCTGCCGATCTTCAACGACGAAGAGCTGACGGACGTCAACGCCAATGCGCTCGGACGCGTCGCGGCCGAGCCGGTCGTCGACAAGAACGGCGAGGTCATCGTCGAGATCGGCGATGAGTTGACGCCGATCGCGGCACGCGCCATCGTCGCGAGCTACGGCGGCAAGCCGGCAACCAAGGGCATCCCGCACGCGGTGCTGCGCTCGGTCCTCTACTGCGAGGCCAAGCACGGCATGTGCATGGCGTGCTACGGCCGCTCGCTCGCCGACGGTCGCCTCAGCGAGCTCGGCGACGTCGCGGGCATCATCGCGGCACAGTCGATCGGTGAGCCGGGTACCCAGCTCACGATGCGTACGTTCCATACGGGCGGCGTTGCCGGCGGTGACATCACCACCGGTCTGCCGCGTGTCGTCGAGATCTTCGAGGCACGAAACCCGAAGGGCGCCGCGGAGCTGTTCGACCCCGAGGACGAGCTCGTCTCGGCCTACAAGGGCGGCGGCGTCGTGAAGCTCGAGCCGCTCGAGCGCGGTACCAAGGTGACGATCGTCCCGACCAAGGCCCCCAAGGCCTGGGACGAGGCCGACACCTGGGCTATCGAGATCGAGCGCGGACGACGGATCATCGTCGAGGAGGGTGAGGCCATCAACATCGGCACGCCGCTGACGGAGGGCTCGCAGAATCCTGCGGACGTCCTGCGCCTGCGTGGTGCCTACGAGGTCTCGCTCTACCTGACGGCCGAAGTGCAGCGCGTCTACATGTCGCAGGGCGTGGAGATCCACGACAAGCACATCGAGCTGATCGTGCGCCAGATGCTCAAGAAGGTCCGCGTGCTGACCGTGGGATCCAGTGAGAACTGGCTCCCGGGCGAGCTGGCCGACGGCCACAAGATCGCCAAGGAGAACGAGCGCTACGCACGGCTGAAGACCAAGACGGAGATCACGTTCGAGCCCGTCATCCTCGGCATCACGAAGGCGTCGCTCGCGACGGATTCGTTCCTCTCGGCGGCCTCCTTCCAGGAGACCACGAAGGTGCTCACGGATGCAGCCCTCGAGGGACGCCAGGACAACCTGGTCGGCCTCAAGGAGAACGTCATCATCGGCAAGCTCATCCCCGCAGCAACGGGCCTCAGCCGCTACCAGGACCTCACCTTCGGTCCTGCAGAGCGCCCGAGGACCTTCTACGAGGCCGAGCAGTTCCTGTCTGGGTTGGACCTGGGCACGAGCGACGACGATCGCGTCGGCGTGAGTGTTCCGAACCCGGACCTGAACATCGACAATCCGTTCGGTCTGTAAGAACTAGCTAGTAGGTAGTCGCACGTGGGGCCCCTGGGTCCGACGAATGCGATCCGGCGGAGGGCCCGTCGGTCCGAGCGCGCCATCCGGCGCTCGGACTCGACTACTTCACGACATCGTGTCGTGAAGAGCCCTCCTTCGGATCGATTCGTCGGCACAGGGGCCTTCGTCATTTTTGGGTGTCAGGCGTGCGGGTTGGCGCGGTGTGGGGGTGGCCACTCAGGCCGACGGGCGATCTTGCGTCCGTGGGCTGCGCCGGTATCCCGCGTTCGCGAGGACGCGGGGACGGCTCGAGCGTGGCTCAGGCCGGAGTGATGACGCGACGGCGGATCCGCTGCGTGACGATCGCCAGCACCAACGTGACGACGAGCGCGCCGCCCACCAGCCACCAGCTCGGGTTGTCCAGCTGCTCGATCAGCACGACGGCCAGGACCAGCAGCGGCAGCGGCGTGGCGAGCAGCAGCAGTGCGCGCCGACGATGGCTTGCGGGCACTCGGGGGTGCGTGCTGGCGATCGACTCATAGGCCGCGAACAGGAACGCGGTGACGCCCAGCGTACCGAAGCCCAGCGCCGCGAGCACCGACAGTTCCGCGCCAGCAGAGAAGGCGAAGCCGAGCAGGGTCAGGATGCCCGCGATGCAGGCGAGCACGATATGGACGGCGGCGAGGAGTCCGAGGAGGAGGCGCATGGCGCGAAGTATTCCTTCTGGCGGGGACACCCACCGCTACGATGCAGCAATGACGACCTTCGATGAGACCGACACGCGCGTGCAGCTTGAGGTATGGAGCGACATCGCCTGCCCGTGGTGTTACGTGGGCCGGCGCAACCTCGCGGTCGCCCTGGCGGACCTCGATGAGCGCGAGCGCCCCGACGTGACGTGGCGCGCCTTCCTACTGGATCCGAACGTGCCGGAGGAGGGCGTCGACAACGACACCTACTTCGCTGAGCGCTTCGCCGATCGGCTCCCGCAGATTCGGGAGGGGCAGGAGCGGCTCCAGCTGCTGGGCGAGGAGCTCGGCATCGAGTTCCGCTTCGATCGGCAGCGGATCCGCCCCAACACGCTGCGTGCACATCGCGTGATCGCGGCGGCGAAGCGACACGACGCCGTCGAGCCGGTCCTCGACGAGCTGTTCTCGGCCTACTTCGAACGGGGCGTCGACATCGGCGACGAGGCGCGCCTGCGCGAGGTCGTGCTGGATGCCGTGACGGATCCGGAGCTCGCCGCCCGCATCAGCGACGACGCCGAGCACGATGCGTCGCTCGAGGCGCAGGTCGCGGACGATATCGCGACCGCCCAGGGCCTCGGAATCAGCGGCGTGCCGTGCTTCGTCGCCGACCGGGCAATGGCCGTGCCGGGTGCGGTGCCGCCGGACGGTCTCGCCAAGTTCCTCGCGGAGGCGGCTGCACGTCTCGAGCACGATCACGAGGGCCACGACGAAGAAGTGTGAGCAAGCGCCCTACCCGGTACGGTGTAGGGAGCATGCTGCGTTTCTCGCGTTTCCTCGTCCTTGTCCTGACCGTTGCGCTCGGCGCCGCGTTCGTACCAGCTGCTTCGGCAGCCGCGGCGAAGAAGCCGAAGCCCAACGTCGTCGCGATCGCCGCCAAGCCGGCCGCCGCAACCCAGCTGCCGACCGCTCGCTTCACCTGGAAGGTGACGCCGAAGAAGACGCCCGCGCAGTGCGTGCTCGACAAGGGCAAGTGGAAGGCGTGCACGACCAAGATCGCCTACGCGAAGCTCAAGGATGGTCCGCACACCTTCCAGGTCCGCGTCCGCCGCTCGGGCAGGACCGGCCCGTGGGTGACCAGGAAATACACGTGGCGCGTCGACCGGGTTGCGCCGACCGGCGCTGCGGTCTCCTATGCAGGTGGCCCGAGTGCGGCTACCGCCGTGGCTGCGACCTTCAGCGGCGGCGACGACGGCAAGCTCGGCAGTGGCGTCGCCTCGGTACGCCTGGAGCAGTCCTCCGGGTCGTTCACGGGCGCGTGTGGCGCGTACGGCAGCTTCGGCACGGTGGCGACCGCGAGCCCGGCGACGGTGGCCCTGGCGGACGGTGCCTGTACGCAGCTCCGGGTGGTGGCGACCGACACGGCCGGCAACGTCGCGACCTCGGCACCAGGTCCGGTCATATCGATCGAGCGCTCCGACCTCGTGCTCGCAGGATCCCCAGCCACGGCGACGGAGGGCGGCGCCGCCGGCGCCCCGACGATCGCGCTCAGCTCTGCGCCTGCCGCGGCCGTGACGGTCACCTCGACGCTCGGCGGCAGCGGCGCCACGCTGGCCACCACATCGCGCACCTTCACTGCTGCGAACTGGTCGACGCCACAGTCCTTCCCGATCGTGGCGACCGACGATGCCGTCGATGAAGCGAGCCCCGTCGTGCAGGGCGTCACCTTCGTCGCGAGCAGCAGCGACGCGAACTGGAATGGCGAGGCTGCGGCAGGGTCGGTCAGCGTGGTCGACAACGACGTCGCGGGCATCACCGTCATCCCGCCCGCCGCGCAGGTGCTGAGCGAGGCGAACCCGCTCACGGTCCAGACCTTCAGCGTCGTGCTGACGAGCGAGCCGACCGGGCCCGTGACCATCACGCTCGGCGCCGCGCAGGTCGTAGCCACCCCGTCGTCGCTGAACTTCACCGCCGCGACGTGGTCGACGCCACAGGTCGTCAGCGTTCGGGGCCTCGCCGACGACGTCGACGAAGCAAACCCGCATACCGGCACCGTGACCTTCGTGGTCGCCTCGAGCGATGGCGCCTACGCGGGCCGCGTCGTGGTGCCGGTCGTGGCGAGCATCACCGACGACGACACCGCGGGGCTCACCGTCGCGATCACGAGTGGCACCGCCACGGAGGGCGGCGCGGACGCGGGCATCACCGTGCGCCTGGATTCCCAGCCGACGCGCAGCGTCACGCTCAACCTCACGACATCCGTGCCGGCTCGGCTCGTGGCGGCGCCCACGTCCGTGACCTTCACCACCGCCAACTGGAACGTCTCCCAGCCGGTGGCGCTCCAGGCGGTCGACGACCTGGTGCAGCAGGCGCCCTCCGTCAATGCCGTGGTCACGGCGACAGGTGCGGCGGCGGGCGAGCCGCACTACCACCTGCTGGCGACGACGCGGAACGTCTCGCTCGTGGACGACGATGCGGCGGCCGCGGGCGTCGAGATCGTGCCGAGTGGTGCAACGGCGACCTTCTCCATGGCCGGCCCCTGGCCACTCCACGAGGACCAGTCGGTAGCCCAGACCTTCGACGTGCGACTGACGGCGCCACCGACCTCGGGGGACCACGTGAACATCGATGTCATCCCGCTGGAGGACATAGCCTTCCAGTTCCAGGCATCGGGAAGCGGGCGCCTCCAGTTCCACGACGGAAACTGGGACGACTGGCAGACGGTGACGATCACCGCGCTCCAGGACATGGTCGCCGAAGCGGGCGTGCATCCGGGCTCGATCGGCTTCGATGCTTCGCAGTCCGGTGATCCGACCTACGCGTCCGTGACGATTTCCACGGTCTACGATTTCGACATCACCGACATGCCGTAACCCGGGAGTCTTCGCGCGACTCGCGGAAACCCCCTGCAATCCGGTTCGGTCCCCGCACCGATAGGCTGGAGATCTTCCGGCCAGATGGGTGGCCGGGCAGCAGGTATTCGGCTTGCAGAGTCGGTTCTCATTTGCGCGGAGGCCCTCGACGGTGGTACCCTTCGTCGTCGCTGCGCTGTTGCGTGCGCGGACCCTCGGTCCCTGCATTCGCTGCCTGCGCGCGACACACATCGAAAGCTCGAGGCTGAAAGGCCCCCATGCCCACTATCCAGCAGCTGGTTCGCTACCCGCGCAAGAAGGTCGTCGCCAAGACGAAGACCCCTGCGCTCAAGGGTGCCCCCCAGAAGCGCGGCGTCTGTACCCGCGTCTACACGACCACTCCGAAGAAGCCGAACTCGGCTCTCCGTAAGGTCGCCCGTGTCCGCCTGACCAACTCCATGGAAGTCACGGCGTACATCCCCGGTATTTCCCATAACCTGCAGGAGCACAGCGTCGTGCTCATCCGTGGTGGTCGCGTCAAGGACCTCCCGGGTGTGCGCTACAAGGTGATCCGCGCCGCCCTCGACGCCTCTGGCGTGCAGGGTCGCAAGCAGGGTCGATCCAAGTACGGTGCCAAGAAGGGCAATGACTGATGCCTCGTCGAGCAGACATTAAGCCACGCGTCATCCCGCGCGACCCGGTCTACGACTCGGTCCTCGTGACGCAGCTCGTGAACAAGGTCATGCTGCACGGCAAGAAGTCCGTCGCAGAGCGAATCGTCTACCGCGCACTGGAGCTCGTCCAGGAGCGCAGCGGACGCAACCCGCTCGAGGTCCTCGAGCAGGCGATCAAGACCGTCACGCCCGCACTCGAGGTGCGAAGCCGACGCGTCGGTGGTGCGAACTACCAGATCCCGATCGAAGTGCCGGCACGCCGCGCACGAACACTGGCCCTCCGCTGGACCGTCTCCTTCGCTCGCGATCGTCGTGAGAAGGACATGTCCGACCGGCTCGCCAACGAATTGATGGATGCACTCTCCCAGCAGGGTGGCGCATTCAAGAAGAAGGACGACGTCTACCGCATGGCGCAGGCCAACAAGGCCTTCGCGCACTACCGCTGGTAGACAGAGGCCGCATCCTGGTGCGACCGGGCCATCGTCCTCGGACATGGACCCGGATGGGATACGGATCGATCAGTCTTATAGAGAACGCCGACGCACGGCGACCTTCGCGAGGTGATACGGGCCGGATCTGCCGGTCGCGTCCCCCGAGAAGGTCGCTTGTTCGTGCAAGGCGCCGGAAAACCCACGACCCACATGGGACGGAATACAACGTGAGCACAGCTACGACAGGCAACAAGAGCCGCCTGGCGCTGACGCGCAACATCGGCATCATGGCGCACATCGACGCGGGTAAGACCACGACGACGGAACGCATCCTCTTCTTCACCGGTCGCATCCATCGCACCGGTGAGGTGCATGACGGTGGCGCGACCATGGACTGGATGGTCCAGGAGCAGGAGCGCGGCATCACCATCACGTCCGCCGCGACGACCGCCACGTGGGACAACCACACCATCAACATCATCGACACGCCCGGCCACGTCGACTTCACGGTCGAGGTCGAGAGTTCGCTCCGCGTGCTCGACGGTGCGGTCGCACTGTTCGACTCCGTGTCAGGCGTCGAGCCGCAGTCCGAGACCGTGTGGCGCCAGGCCGACGGCTACGGCGTGCCGCGCATCGCCTTCGTCAACAAGATGGACCGCATGGGCGCCGACTTCTACATGTCGATGCAGACCATGCGTGACCGACTGGGTGCCAACCCGATCGCCGTCCAGCTGCCGTGGGGTGCCGAGGACCAGTTCACCGGCGTCATCGACCTCATCAAGATGACCGCGATCAAGTACGACACCGAGGACGGCTCGACCTTCGAGGAGCTGGAGATCCCGGCGGAGCTCAAGGACCAGGCGGACGAGTACCGCGAGATCCTGCTCGAGGAGGTCGCCTCCCACGACGACGCGATCATGGAGCTCTACCTCGCCGGCGAGGAGATCCCGATCGAGATGCTCCAGGCGGGGATCCGCAAGGGCACCATCGGCAACCTGTTCAACCCGGTCCTGTGTG
>JAOPYV010000065.1 GCA_025964435.1 Thermoleophilia bacterium
ATGGTGCGGAGCGCCGGCGCACACGTCGCCTTCGCCGCCGCGGATCCATCATGGTTCCACTCGACGGTGCGCTGCTGGCTCGAGTACTGGGCGACGCCGGGCCAGGCACGCGCCGAGACGAGCTTCCAGGACTTCGGACAGCAGCTGGCGGACGAGATCGTCTAGCCCACGAGCAGGTCGGGCTACGCCGCCTCGCGCTCGAGCTCGACCTCGACCAGCTCGCCGTTCTTGGTGGCCGCAGGCAGGATGACGGGCGTCGGTCCCGCCGGTTCCGGTGCGGGCGCATTGACGCGGACCGCTTCGGCCTCGACCTCGCTGAGCGCCTGGTGCTTCGCGACCTCGACCTCGAAGTCGGTCTGCTTGCCGCGCTGGTAGTCGGCGTCGGCGACGATGAGGATGCGCAGGAAGGCTTCGGTGAAGTCGCTGTCGAGCTGGGTGCCGCGGCACTCATTGTGGATCGACATCGCCTTCTCGGTCGGCATACCCTCCCGGTAGGGGCGGTCGGTCGTCATCGCGGAATAGGTGTCAGCCACGGAGATCATGCGGCTGATCGCCGGGATGGCATCGCCGGCAAGCTGCTCCGGATAGCCGCGCCCGTCGATGCGCTCGTGGTGGTAGCGCACGAGGATGGCGATGTCGGCGTAGAGGTCGACCTCGCCGAGGATGTCGGCACCCATCGCGGCGTGCGTCTTCATCAGCTCGTACTCTTCGTCATCGAGCGGCGCCGTCTTGTTGAGCACGCGTCCCGGAACGCCGATCTTGCCGATGTCATGGAGCAGGCCGGCCAGGTGGGCGAGGCGCACGGTCTCCTCGTCGAAGCCCATCTCGCGCGCGATGTCGCGCGTGAAGACGGCGACCGCGGCGGAGTGGCCGGCAGTGTATGCATCGCGCTGGTCGAGCGCGCGCACCATGGCGGCAGCGAACTGCAGGTTCGTGCGCGCGAGGATCTGCGCCTTGTCAGCCAACTCGTCGGTGAGCTGTGCCTTGCGCTGGTACATCGTGAGGAAGTACTGGACCAGCGTCAGCGGGAGCAGCGTCAGCGCCAGCGCGGAAGCGCCGGCGGCCTGATAGGCCCACACGACGCCTGCGGCGAGCGGCATGGTCAGCGTGATGGTTGCCAGGAGCGAACCCGCTGCCATGTTGAGGAAGTCGCGAGCGGGGTAGCCGTAGCCGAATCGTGCGAACAGGCAGGTGAGTGCGGTGTTGAGCACAGGCGACACGAACGCTGCGACGACGAGTGCGGTCGCGAGGGAATCCAGCTGGCTGGACACGATGCCCGCCACGTACGCGGGGGCGACGATGGAGGTCGTGTTGAAGACCCGCAACGAGCGGGTGTCGAAGCTCGAGAAGACGGTGCCGAGCGCGACTACTGCGGCAGCCGGACCGAAGGCCATCGCAGCCACGACGATGAGGAGTGCCTCGCCCGAGAACTCGAGGCGGCCGACGACCGTCTCGTTCCGGGCGAGGAACGCGGTGCCGAGGAACATGCCGATGATCGGCACGATGTCGGAGGGGTTGACTGAAGCGGTTCCGAGCAGCAACGCTGCGATCAGGAGGGCGCCGTACAACGCCAGGAGGACCTGGCGTGCAGGAGGTTGAAGAAGCTGTGGGCCGGACGACACCTGCGCGGTATCGGCCGACCCACCAAACAGCTTGAGGGGATGCGTTGCGTGCGTCCCCGTCGAGCGAGTGCTACTAGCCGCGGAACTTGACCGCGCCAACCATGGCAGCGAGCGGAGCGGCGGCGATTGCGAGTGCGAAGAGGCGTGCCTTCATGGTGTATCTCCCTGAGGTGCTGCGGGGCGCGGTGTGCGTCCCTCGTTGAAACCTTGATACGCCGGCTCCGAAACCGTGACAAGGCCAAATGAACCCCGGAAAAGGTGCTCATCGGCCCCTTGACGGATCCGAGGTCTCGGCATAACGGTCGACACCGAAGTGTCGTGAAAGTGACCGAACCCGTTACGAAATGGTTGGAAATCGGTGCCGCTCGAGGGCGCTTTGAACGTGGCCGCTTTCCGAGAATCCCACGTCGACTCGTCGATGCATGGGATCCAGCACGCTCTGATCTGCGTCAGTTTTCCTGACAGATCGCTCGAGGAGCCTGTAATTCGCGTGGATCAGGGTGCGATCAAGGCTTGATCGGAACCTTGCCGGTGATCTTGTCCCACCAGGAGCCACCATCGCCGGGGCTGGTGGGCGGCGTGGGCTGGGTCGGCGCGGTCGGGTAGCCGGGTGCCGGGTAACCGGGCGCGGGATAGCCCGGTGTCGGATAGCCGGGCGGGAACTGGCCCGGATACTGCGGGTAGCTGGGCAGCGGCAGCTGCGGCACGCCCGGCGTCGGCGCATATGGGCCGGAGCCGCCCGGCGGCAGTGGCTGTGGCAGGTCGGCGCGCAGGTCGATCATCACGCGCTTGCCGACGACTGCCTGCAGCGCAGGGTGCAGCTTCCCGATCGAGACCTGGCTGATGATCGGGTTGAACATGCCGGCCTCGCCGTCGAGCGACATGCCGATGCCGCTCTCCGTCGCGAGCGCCGCGAGGTACAGCTGGCCATCGAACGCCTGGAGGATGCCCTGCGCCGCAGTGCCGCCCCAGAGGCCGGACGTGCCGGCGCGGTCGGCAGCCAGCTGGATGGCGCGCTGGAAGTCCATGCCGATCGGCTCGAAGGTCGGCTTGGCGAAGAAGCCATTCTGGCCCTTCGCCATGATCACGGTGGCGTGACCCGAGCGCTCGCCGACGATCGTCGTGACCTGCGCGAGCGGTCGACGCTCCCAGGTTGCGGGGGAGCCGAGGTCGCCGGGGCCGCCCCGACCGGGGATGGGCTGCTGGCGCGATGCGGGGTTGATCGAAGTCATGCGAACAATGCTCGCAGTCATCGAACTATCTCGACACGAGTAATTCCACGACTCGGCCCAGGATGGCCAGGGGCGCGGCCGAATGCGGCGCGGCTAGCTACCGGCGCGTCCATTGAGCTGGCGCCATCCGAGCGCGTGCTCGGCCTGCATCATCTTGTGCACCTGGGTGGTGCCCTCGTAGATGATCGGTGCGCGCGCGTTGCGGAAGTAGCGGGCGACGCCCGTCTCCTCGTCGAAGCCCATCGCGCCGTGGATCTGCAGTGCGTTGTGGGCGCTGCGGAAGGCGGCTTCCGTCGCGATCCACTTGGCGAGGCTCGTCTCCTTGGTGCTCCGCACGCCCTGGTTCTTGGCGTAGGCGGCGCGCCACACGAGCAGCCGGCTGGTCTCGTAGTCGGCGACCATCTGGGCGATGAAGTCCTGGACGAACTGGCGTGAGCCGATCTTCTGGCCCATCGTCTCGCGCTCGTTGGCGTACTTCACGCTCTGCTCGAGGCAGGCGCGGATCACGCCGACCGCACCCGCGGCAACGGTGAAGCGACCGTGGTCGAGCGAGTACATGGCGATCTTGAAGCCCTCGCCCTCCTGCCCGACGAGTCGATCGGCCGGCAGCTTGAGGTCGTTGAAGTAGAGGCTGCCGGTGGAGCCGGCCCACACGCCGAGCTTGTGTGCGTAGTCGCTCGTCGTGACGCCCTCGTCGTTCTTGAGGTCGACGAGGAAGGCGGAGATGCCCTTGTGGCCGGCGATGTCCGGGTTCGTCTTGGCGAAGACGAGCGCATGGTCGGCGATGTCGGCGTAGCTGATCCAGCTCTTCTCGCCGTTGAGCACGTAGGAGCCGTCGCCCTGCTTGATGGCGGTGCACTGCATCGCGGCGACGTCGGAGCCGGCGTTCGGCTCGGTCAGGCCGAAGCAGGCGAGCTTCTCGCCGGTTGCCTGCGGGCGCAGCCACCGCTCCTTCTGCTCCTCGTTGGCATTGCCGAGCAGCGACAGTGAGTTGAGCCCGACGTGCACGCTGATGAGCGTTCGGAGGGCTGCCTCGCCGCGCTCGATCTCCTCACAGATGAGGGCTTCGGCGATGAAGTCGAGGCCGGCGCCGCCATGCTCGGTGGGAATCGGCGCGCCGAGGATGCCGAGCTCGCGCATCCCGTCGATCAGGTCGTGATCCAGCTTGTGCGCCATGTCGTTCTGGACGGCGACGGGCAGGACCCGCTCGTCGACGAACGCCTTGACGGCTTCCTGGATGTGCTGCTGCTCTTCGGTGAGTGAGAAGTCGATGGCCATGCCCGGCAGCCTACACACGCACCGAGGCTCGCCGCTGGCCGGCGTCCTGCCCCGGACCTGAAGCTGAACCTGAACCACAACCCGCGTGCACGCTGCGCACGTGCGTTGGCGCGCTCGCGCTCGCGCGCGCACGTGCGCGAGGATGGGCTATGCGCGAAGGCGTGGCGAAAGCGCAGCGCGGATGTCAGCGAGCGAGGCGGTCCCAACGGTCGCCGCGCGGATGAGCCGTGTCAGCTCCCCGACCTGGTCCGTGGATGCGCCGTGCTCGCGCACGAGGCGCCGGGCGATCCGCTCCGGCACGTAGTTGGCAGCGACGCCCTGGAGCAGCTCCGCGGCGTCGCGGCGGCCCTCGGTCGTGCGGCGATCGATCCCGGCGAGCTGGGTCAGCCCGCGCAGGAGCTGCGGCCCGTCGACGTAGCGCTGCGTGCTGAGCGTCTCGGATCCTGCGGGGGCGGGCGGCATCGCATCGAAGAGGTGGTCGCGGTTCCAGGGCTGCCAGTCGACGGCGCCAGCGGGCTCGCCCTCCTCGCGCGGCTGGAGGAGGCGGGCCGGGTCGGCGCCCGCGCGGCGCAGCGCCGGAGGGACGAGCGCGGGGCTGAGCACCTCGGCGATCGACTCTTCGAGCACGCGACTCGATTCCACCTCGTCGCCCTTGGTGCGCGGCGTGATCGAGTGCTGCACCTCATGCAGCGCCGCATGCCAGGACCAGCGGCCGGCAGCGGCGGCATCGCCGGTGGCCTGCGATTCATCGTCGTACTGTGCTCGGTAGAGCCCGAGCGAGCCGAGCAGGTCCCGCGACACGCCGGGCATGAGCACCATGTGGCCACCGAGGTTGCGTGCGCCGGAGGTGGCGACCGCATCGTCCTCGTACTGCGTCAGCTCGCGGATCCGCTCCGGCGTGATCCCCGGGGCCTCGCCGCGGGCGGACCGTGCCAGCACGTCGTTGAGCACGACCACGGCCTTGGAGGCGTGCTCGTCGGGGAGCAGCGTCAGCGAACGCAGGTTCTCCGCGCCCGTCGCGCCGTCGGCGCTGCCGAGCAGCGCACGCACGCCGCGCTCGAAGGTGGCGCCAGCGGGGGAATCCATCAGCGTCGCCGCAGCCGCCGAATCGGCGACCAGCGTGCGCTGCGAGGGCGGACCCGTGCCCTCGAACCGGACCCGCAGCGTGCGATCGACCTCGGACTGCACGGTGCCGTTCCCGATCGGTCGCTCGCGCAGCTGTGGCGACAGCACGGTCCGGACGGAAGTTGTGGGTGCGATCGCCATGCCTGTGTCTCCCCGCAGGCGCCGCTCGCGCACTGCTTGCCAGCCGCGCAGGGACCCTGCGCGGCCACCGGCGTGGCCGCTCGCGAGTCCATCGATAAGCGAACGGCTCCGGATCGGCGTTTGGTTCAGTGAGCAGGCGGAAAGCACCTAGCAGGGTGTGCGACCACCATGGATCCGCACGCCCTGCGAATATTGACTGACGGGTCAATCAATACGATCCGTTGGCATGCAACGGGGCGCGCAGTGCGCCCGCACATGATGAAGGGACCACCCCACATGACTGATACGCAGACTGTCGCCGGCGTCTTCCAGGAGATGGAAGGCAAGTTCAAGGCCGACAAGGCAGCGGGCATCGACGCCACGTTCCAGTTCGACATCACGGGCGAGGATGCGGCGCAGTACAACGCCGTGATCAAGGACGGCGCTGCCACCTTCACGGAGGGTGTCGCCGACAACCCCACCGTGACCGTCATTGCAGGGGACCAGGACTGGATCCGCCTCGTCAACGGCCAGCTCAATCCGCAGATGGCATTCATGACCGGCAAGATCAAGGTCAAGGGCGACCTCGCCCTGGCCATGAAGCTCGGCCAGCTGTTCCTCTAGGAGCGGCACGATCCACCGACAGGCCCGCTCGACCCCCAGCCCACAGCACCAGGATATGAGAGAGGACCATGATGGCAGTGGCAACCACCACCGGCGTTTCCTTCGAGCTCACCGATGACCAGAAGGAGTTCCGCGACCTCGCCCACGAGTTCGCGGAGAAGGAGATTCGCCCGGTCGCCGCGCAGGCGGACCGCGACTCCAAGCTGCCGATCGACCTGATCCGCAAGGGTTGGGACACCGGTCTCATGAACCTCCACGTGCCTGAGCAGTACGGCGGCGCGGGCCTCAACTCCTTCGAGGGCGTGCTCGTGATGGAGGAGCTCGCGTGGGGCTGCTCCGGCATCGCCACCTCGATGGAGGCGAACGGCCTGGGTGCCGCTCCCGTCATCATCGCCGGCACCGAGGCGCAGAAGGAGAAGTACCTCGGCATGCTCGCCGACAACTTCGCCTTCGCGGCATTCGGGCTCACCGAGCCGGGCGCCGGCAGTGACGTGTCCGGTATCCAGACCACCGCGACGTTGAGCGAGGACGGTACGCACTACCTGCTCAACGGCTCCAAGACGTTCATCACGAACGCGGAGCTGGCGAACTGGATCACGATCTTCGCCATGACCGACAAGTCGGCCGGCCACCGTGGACTGACCGCCTTCATCGTCGACGTCAAGTCGCTCGATGGCACGGTCGTCGACGGCTACACGTGCGAGAAGCACATGGAGAAGCTCGGCCAGCGTGCCAGCCCGACCAATGCGATCGCCTTCCAGGATGTCGTCATCCCGGTCGAGAACCGCATCGGTGCGGAGGGCGAGGGCTTCAAGATCGCCATGAAGACGCTCGACTCCACGCGACCTGGCGTGGGTGGCATGGCAACGGGCGTCGCCCGTGCCGCGCTCGAGTACGCGATGGCCTACGCGGTCGAGCGCGTGCAGTTCGGCCTGCCGATCGCGATGAACCAGGGCGTCAACTTCATGATCGCCGACATGGCGACCAACATCGAGGCGGCTCGGCTGCTGACGTGGCGTGGCGCATGGCTGCACGACCAGGGCGAGCGCGCGACGCTGCAGTCCTCGCACGCCAAGCGCTTCTCGGCTGACATCTGCATGGAGGCGGCAACCAACGCCGTGCAGATCTTCGGTGGCTACGGCTACACGAACGAGTACCCGGTCGAGAAGCTCATGCGCGATGCGAAGATCTTCCAGATCTACGAGGGCACCAGCCAGATCCAGCGACTCGTCATCGCGAAGGAACTCCTCATGCCGCGCGGCTGATCCACGCGCGGCGTGACTGCCGCGTTTGTGATTCGACAGGGGCCGGAGGCCGTACATCAGTACAGTCCTCCGGCCCCTTCTTCATGCCCCCCAACTGCTAGTTTTTCCCCGCGCGCACGTAACGCGCGCGAACGATCACAGGAGCACGGTTCACGATGTCCGAAGCCTTCATCTATGACTCGATCCGCACGCCGCGAGGACGCGGCAAGAAGAACGGATCGCTGCACGAGGTCAAGCCCGTCTCGCTCGTGGGCGGGCTGCTGCAGGAGCTGCAGGTTCGCAACCCCGACCTCGTCTCCAACGAGGTCGACGACGTGGTCCTCGGCTGCGTCACGCCGGTCGGAGACCAGGGCGCCGACATCGCCCGCACCGCGGTGCTCGCGAGCGGCTTTGGCGAGCAGGTCGGTGGCGTGTCACTCAACCGCTTCTGCGCCTCGGGCCTCGAGGCAGTGAACCAGGCCGCGGCGCGTGTGCGCAGCGGGTGGGAGGACCTCATCGTCGCCGGTGGCGTCGAGTCGATGAGCCGGGTGCCGATGGCCAGTGACGGCGGCGCGTGGGCGATGGATCCCGAGACGGCGCTCAACACGTCGTTCGTGCCGCAGGGCATCAGCGCCGACCTCATCGCGACGATCGAGGGCTACGACCGCCAGGCGGTCGACGAGTACGCCGTGCGCTCGCAGGAGCTCGCAGCGACGGCCATCGCGG
>JAOPYV010000100.1 GCA_025964435.1 Thermoleophilia bacterium
GGCGACGGCTGCCCAGCCGTACGGCTCGAGCATGACCGGCGCCTACACGCAGGGCGGCATCGGCGGCTTCTTCAGCCGGCTGCTCGGCTGAGCACTGACGGCTCAACACGCACACGCACGCGCACGCGAGACCTGAGCCCGGCACATGCCGGGCTCGGCGCGTTCGCGGGCATCGAGTGGCGCGGCGCTGGGTAGGAACCGCGGATGCAGATCACGCCCGTCGCCACCTCGCGCGCCACCTCGTCCAGCGCGCCGCCTGCCACGCCGCCAGCCGCGCCCTCGCTGCGCGACCTGGTCGGTACGACGCTGATCCGCGCGGTGTACGCCAATGACGGTGGGGTCGAGCGGGACGTGAAGGCGACCTGGCTGACGAGCGATCGCGTGCGCTACGCCGACGTGCGGGCTGCGATCCGCGGAGCGCAGCTCCTGCAGAAGGCGCAGCCGAGCAAGGAGTGGGACTTCGCGATCGCCGTGGTGAAGGATCCGGCGCGCGAGGGCTATGGCCTGCTGCAGCTGGATAGTTCGCTCACCGGTTTCAACGCCGCCGGCGTCTGGTTCCAGGCAACTTCTTTCCGCGGCTACTCGCCCGGCGTCGAAGCGGTCGTCAACGGCGTGTACACGTCGATTCGCAACGATGGACCGGTCGGTTCGCCGGCTGCCTGACCCTCGTTGGACGCGATCGGGTTGGCACAGCGCCGCCCGAGCACGGTACAATGTCTCGTTGGCTCAGATCCCCGACACCCAACTGCTTGACGCAGCTTTCCTCCCGCCCGCGCCGGGACTCGAGCCTGCGATCGTGCTCTACGCCCCGCGGGAGCTCAATCCTGGCGTCTGGCGACGAGCCGAGGAAGCACTCGCCGTCCCCGAGTATGCGCGTCGCCTGACGCTGCCGCTCGGCGACCCGCTCGACCCGCGCATCGCACAGACCCGCGCGCTCAGCGTGGGCGAGGCCATCCCGTTCCTGATCGAGCTGGCGCAGGTCGACCTGCGCCCGAGCGCGAAGGCGTGGGTCATCGCCGCGCACATCGCGCGTCGTATCCACGAGGGTGCGATGTTGCCGCGTGGCAACGAGAAGACCGACGCGATCCTCGGCCGCATCGCCGCTGGCATGCCGCCGTCGAGCCACGCCGTGCTCGTCGAGCTCGCGCCCGACGCCGACGACCCGCTCTCGATGATGGGCCCCAACGGCGACCAGCCGAGCTGGGGCAAGGTCACCGCGCGCGAGGCGCTCGAGCAATTCCTCGACATCGCGCAGCACGCCTACGCACTCGGTGCCGCGCAGCAGCGCACGCCCGTGAAGCGTGGCAACTCCAAGACATTGGCGGGCCTGGCGATTCGCCTCGACCTGCCGCGCGGTCGCGACGGACGCTGGCATGCGCTCGTGCAGCGTGCCGACTTCGAGACCGACGACGCCAAGCTGCGCAACGCGCTGACCGAGGGCGCCCAGATCTGGACGCCGCTCGAGCGCGCGATCCATGCGGGACTGACCGATCCGCTCGAGCTGACCGTCGACGAGGCGAGCGCGCTGATCATGGCGGCGCCCGACCTGATGGCGAGCGGCGCGGGCGTGCAGCTGCCCGAGGAGTTGACGCTCGGCATGGAGCGTCAGGTCCACGCACGCATTCGCTTCCGTGGTGACAACGACGACGGCAGCGCGCCGAGCGCGGACGACGAGCCTGGCCCCGGTGGACGCCGTGGACGCAGCGTCGCCGGATCCAGTGGGCCGCCGCGCTTCCGCCTCGAGGACCTCGTCGCGTACGACATCGACGTGGCCCTCGGCGACACGAAGGTCAGTGCCGAGGAGCTGCGCAAGATCGCGCGCCAGGCCGGATCACTCGTACAGATGGGTGGCGAGTGGGTCGCGCTGACCGATGCGTCACGCGAGCAGCTCGAACGACTTGCCCGCGCGGTCGAGGCGACCGACGCGCACATGGCCAACTCGACGGCGCTCGCCGCGTCGCTGGGTGGCGAGGCGATCCTGCCCGGAGGCATCAAGGCGACCGTCGACCGCGTCGACGAGGCCGCCCTGCACCGCGCAGTGGAGTTCCTCAAGAATCCGACCGCCTTCGAGGAGATCGAGTCCCCCGAGGGCTTCCTCGGTGAGCTGCGCCCGTACCAGCAGAAGGGCCTCTCCTGGCTCGCCGGCATGGCAGGGCTGCCGCTCGGTGCCGTGCTCGCAGATGACATGGGCCTTGGTAAGACGGTGCAGATCATCGCGCTGCTGCAGCACGTGCGCCACGAGCGGGTTGCTGCTGGCAGCGAGGCCGGTCGCGTGCTCGTCACGTGCCCGACGTCGCTGATCGGCAACTGGCAACGTGAGCTCGAGCGCTTCGCGCCGGAGCTCGACGTACACGTCCATCATGGTCCGATGCGCGAGGCGCGTGCCTCGCAGCTCGACGGCCACGACGTGGTGCTGACGAGCTACGGCCTGGTCGCACGCGACCGCGAGATGCTCGCCGCGATCGACTGGTCCGTCGTCATCTTCGACGAGGCGCAGGCCGTCAAGAATCCCGACACGGAGCAGGCGCGCGCGGTGCGCATGCTGCGCGCTCCCGTCCGCATCGCGCTGACGGGTACGCCGCTCGAGAACCGGCTGCTGGAGCTGTGGTCGCTGCTCGACCTCGTGAACCCCGGCCTGCTGGGCACCGCATCGGTGTTCAACAAGCGCTTCGCCGGACCGATCGAGCGCGCCGGCGACGAGCAGGCTGCAGCGACGCTGCGCGCCCTGACGCGCCCGTTCATGCTGCGCCGCGTCAAGCACGACCCGGAGATCGTCCCGGACCTGCCGGAGAAGCAGGAGCGCACCGTGGCGTGCACGCTCACGCCGGAGCAGGCAGCGCTCTACCAGGCGACCGCCGACTCGGCGATGGCCGAGGTGCGCAACCGCGACGGCATCGGTCGCCGGGGTGCCGTGCTGGCGCTGCTCACGCGGCTCAAGCAGATCTGCAACCACCCGATGCAGGCGCTCGGCCAGAAGGCCGGGGAGTCCGGGGTGGACGACGAGCCGTACGTGATCGAGGGCCGCTCCGGCAAGCTCGACCGGCTCGAGGCGATGCTCGGCGAGATCGTGGCCGAGGATGACAGCGCACTCGTGTTCACGCAGTACGCGCAGATGGGTCACCTGCTGGCGGCGCACCTGCCCGACGTACTCGGCTGCGAGGTGCTCTACCTGCACGGTGGCGTGCCGCGGCTCAAGCGCGAGGAGCTCGTCGCCAAGTTCCAGGCGAGCGAGAAGCCGATGGTCTTCGTGCTGTCGCTCAAGGCGGGCGGTCTCGGCCTCAACCTGATGAACGCGTCGCACGTCTTCCACTTCGACCGCTGGTGGAACCCCGCGGTCGAGGACCAGGCGACCGACCGAACGCACCGAATTGGCCAGACGCGCGGCATCCAGGTGCACAAGCTCGTCTGCGCCGGCACGCTCGAGGAGCGGATCGCGCAGATCATCGACGAGAAGCGCGCGCTCGCCGGCAAGATCATCGAGACGAGCGGCGCGACCGGCGAAGGCTGGATCACCGAGCTCGACGATGACGCACTCGCAGAGCTCGTCAAGCTGGGTAAGGACGCCATGGCTGACGAGGGCATCGAAGCGGACGATGGTGGCGTTCCGGCATGAGCCTCGGCTCGTCGGCTCGCGCGACCGCCCTGTTGGTGATCGCCGCTGCCGTGCTCGTAGGCTGTACCGCCCGGCAGTCGACGGAGCAGTATGAACAGCGGCTTGAGCAGGCGCTTTCCGTACGCTCGAAGGTCACCGATCAGCTCGACACACGCTCGATCTCGGACCCCAACGCGTTCGCTGCGGCATCGAAGCAGGTCGTGTCGGCGCTCGACGAGCTCGACGCGGATCCGCCGCCGCGCGCCGTGGTCGACGCCCACGATCGGATGGTCCAGGGGCTCGAGGGGCTTGCTGCGTTGCTCGACCGGATGGGGCGCTGCGAGGAGCTCACCAAGGCCTCCGAACAGGACGCACGCGCGTGTCGCCAGTCGATCTCACAGGATGTCTATGACGAGATCCGCAACGATTTTGGGGAGGCAGACACGATATACCGGCAGGAAGGCTTCTCGCTGCCGGGTCTCGGCAGCGGCGAGGACAAGGCGGACGGCAGCGACCAGCTTGGTGGCGCCACCGATGGAGGCGATGAGCTATGAAGCACGCAACGAAGATGAAGACCCTGGTCCTGGCTGCGGCGATGCTGCTGCTGGCCGGCTGTGGTGAAGGCGACCCGGGTGCGATCGGACCGACCGGCATCGACGGCGGTCTCTCCACCGAGGGCCAGAAGCAGCAGTACGTCGAGAGCATCAACGGTGCGCTGACCCAGCTCGGCTCGGCGCAGGGCGAGCAGTTCGGCGCGGCGGTCGACGCTGGCAACAAGAAGGACCTCCAGGTCGCCGCGCTCGCATGGCGCCAGGGCGGCGAGCAGCTCAAGACGCTCGACGCACCCAAGGATGCCGCCGAGGAGCACGCCGCGCTGGTGAAGGCCGTGACGGCGCTCGACGTGTGGAACCAGCGCATCGTGGCCGCGGCGCCGAACAAGGCCCAGACCCGCAAGCTCGCAGCGCAGGCCGCCAAGAGCCCGGCGTCGACGTCGTACGGCGACGCGCTGTGCGGCCTCGTGGTCGCCGGCTACGAAGTGGTCGACCCGGCGGCGTGTGACACGACGCCGCTCGAGAGCGCCGACGGCCCGCTGGGCTGATCGGTCGCGCGGCGGGGCTACTCGCCGACTTCGAGCTCCACGGCGTCGAGCACGCGAATGCGCGCTTCCTTCTGCAGGCGCACGGCGTCGCCCTTCTCGAAGACGCCGGCACCGAGCACGCGCTGGTTGGCAAGCGCTGCGCCGATCGCCATCTGCAGGCGCTCTTCCATCGGGCGATCCGCGAAGTGCGCGTGGAGCGCACCGGCGACGAAGCTGTCGGTGAAGCCGAGCTGCGAGACGGCCTCGGCGAGGTCGAAGTCCGCGGCGAGCCAGGAGACGGTGCGGCCCTGCTTCACGCGGGCGACGCAGCCGGTGCCGTGCATCACGACGATCGTCTGACCGCCGATGCGCGCCATGTTCTCCATGGCGATGACGAAGTCCTCGTCGCTCGCGAACTCATTGCCGGCGAGGTCTTCGGCCTCGCGCTGGTCGATCACCGTCAGGCTCGGCTCGGCCGTGAGGGCGAGGCGGAGCGTCTCGGTGTCGTCGGGCTGGGTGACGACGGTGAAGATGCGGTGCGGCTGCAGCCCACGCAGGATCCGCTGGTAGATATCGGGCTGCACGTCGCGCGGCAGTGAGCCGGCGAGCACCATGCAGCGGCTGGCGCGCGCGAGGTAGCGCAGCTTCTCGAGCAGCAGGTCGACCTCCGACTCCTGGACGCGGGGACCGTACTCGTTGATCTCGGTGTGCACGCCGGTGACCGGGTCGATCACGGCGGTCGAGGTGCGGCTCGGCTCGGAGATGCGGACGAAGTCGTTGAGGATCCCCTCATCGGTGAGCCGCTCGATGATGTTGGATCCGGTCAGGCCGCCGGCCATGCCGGTCGCGATGACGGGGGAGCCGAGGCGCTTGAGCGCACGGGCGATCGTGATGCCCTTGCCGCCTGGCAGCGTGACGCCGCTCGAGGCACGGTGGCGTCGGCCGACGAGGAAGTTCGGCACCACGAGCGCGCGGTCCATGGCGGTATTCAACGTCACTGTCGTGATCACCGTGCTGCTCCGATCATGGACTTCCAGGTATCGCGCACTTCATTCGCGCCAGCGTCCCACGCGGATTCGTAATCACCCGCATACAGCTCCGCGCGATCGCGAAGGCCGTCGAGCGGAATCGTGGTGGAGCTGCAGAGCGGGACGATAGTGGCATCGGCAGCTCCTACCCGGACCCGAAGTTCGCCGATCTCATCACCCTCCGAAATCGGCGGTTTCACCGACTTCGGAACGACGACTTCCTGATCGACGCGCTGGCCGACGCGGACGTTCGCGACGACGTCGTCGCAGGCGAAGAGCGTGATGCGCCGGTTCGTGCGCAGGACGGGGACGGAGGCGATCTCCTCGCCGCCCTCGACGAGCAGCAGGTCGCTGCGCAGCGGCTTGGCCCAGTCGAGCAGCGCGGCGGCGTCGCTCGCGCGCGTCGCCTCGGAGGTGGAGCCGGCGGTGACGACGATCAGCTGCACCTGCGTGTCGGGGTCGACGTGGTGTGCGATGAACATGTAGCCGGCGGCGTCGGTGAAGCCGGTCTTCACGCCGTCGATGCCGGCGTAGCGGCCGAGCAGCGGATTGCGGTTGGGCAGCACGATCGCCTCCGTCGTGCCGGGTCGGGTCAGCACCACCTTCGGCGCCTTCACGGCCGCGCGGATGTCGGCGTCGAGCAGTGCGACCTCCGCCAGTGCGACGAGGTCGATCGGGGTCGAGGTGTTCGACGCGCCGGGCGCGTCGAGGCCGGTCGGCGACGCGAAGTTCGAGTCGGCGAGGTCGAGGTCGGCGGCTCGTGCGTTCATGTAGTCGACGAAGGTCGCGACCTTGCCGTCGCCGACGTGCGTGGCGAGCGCGATCGCCGCATCGTTGGCGGAGTGTCCGAGCATCGCCTTGAGCAGCTCGCTGGCCAGCCACTTCTCGCCTGCGCGGGCACCCATCACGGAGGCGTCGGCCGGCAGCTGGTTCACGGACGGCGGGATCGTCACGACCTCGTCGAGCTGGATCCGGTCGACGACGACGAGCGCGGTCATCAGCTTGGCGAGGCTGGCGATCGGGCGCGGGGTGCCGGGATCCTTCGCGGCGATCGGCTCGTTCGACGTGTCGTCGAAGACGAGCCAGGAGGAGGCCGTGACCTTCGGCGCGGGGACCAGGTCGGTGATGCCGCCGCCGTCGCCCTGCAGCTGGCGCTCGATGCGATCTGCCGAGCTGGCCGTTCGCACCTCCTTGGGGCTCGCGGCGCCCAGCGCGATGCCGGCGATGACGCCGAGCGTCAGGCAGGCAATCAGCGCGAGCAGGATCGCGGAGCGGATCGACGGGACGCGCATGGCGTCAGCCCTCGTCGCCGGCTTCGGCGGCCGTGTCCTTGGTGTCCTTCGCCGCCGGATCGACGTTGGCGGACGGGTCGGCGGCAGCAGTGCCGTTGTTCTCGGGAGCGTTCGCCGGCGGCGTCACCGCGCTCGTCTCGCCGGCAAGCGGATCGGGGTTGGCGCCGGTGGCTGCGCGGTCCTGGCCCTCGCAGTCGACGGCCGCGACGAGCAGGCGATCGCCCGGCTGCAGCGACTGTGCGTCGACGTCGGGGTTGCAGGCGATGAGCTCGGCTTCCTTGAGGTTGTACTTCAGCGCGATGCTGCCGAGCGTGTCGCCGGGCTTGACCATCGCCTTGGCGCCGGCAGGCTGCTTGTTGGCTGGGCCAGCGGCTTCCGTGGTGCTCGTACCGTTGTCCTTGCACTCCTTGACGAGGCAGGAATCGCCGAGCGCCTGGAAGAACGCGATGAACAACACCAGTGCCCCGATAGGCGCGAGGATCGACCACAGCGAGAAGCTGCGTCGGGGGCGTGGCGATCGAGGATCATCGATAGGTGAAGCCATGCCGGGAATACTATCCGACCGTGGGGTCGGTCTCGGTCCCGGGCGGGGCCAGTTCGGCCGCAAGTGCTGCCGCGGCCGCGCCGACGGCGAATCGGAAGCCGGCAGTCCCGGCGCGTTCGGTCGGCAGCAGCGAGCGCGAGACCGGGACGAGCGTGGTCGGGGGCAGGGCGATGCCGGAGACCGGATTCGACGTGCCGACGAGGGTTGCGGCACGTCCGCCCTGGGCGCCGACGCCAGGTGCGAGCAGCGGCGAGGTCGGCAGGAGCGCGCGGGCCTCGGCGAGGAGCTCGGGTCGGGTTGCGCCGACGACGGCGCCGACGACGCCGGGACCATGGATGCGATCGGCGTCGGCGAGCTGCCCGGCGAGGAGGTGCCACCACGGGCGACCATCGGCGAGCGGCGCTGCCTGCAGCGCGGCAGCGCCGGGATTGGAGGTGACGAGGAGGGCGTAGAGCGCTGTGTGGCGCACAGCGGCGACCGTTGCCATCGCCGCGAGGGCGTCGGCGCCGACGGCGGCGTTGATCGTGAGCGCGTCGCCGGGAATGCCGGATGCGGCATCCTCGCCCAGCCACGCCTCGGCGTAGGCAGCGGCGCTGTGGGGCACGTCGCCGCGCTTGCCGTCGAGGATGACGAGCAGGTTGGCGGTGCGGGCGTAGGCGACGACGCGGTCGAGTGTGCGCATGCCGGGTGCGCCGGCCTGCTCGAACCAGGCGAGCTGCGGCTTGATCGCGACGGCATGGTCGCGCACGGCCTCGATCACCATGCCGCAGAAGCGCTCGATGCGCGCGGCCTCACTCGTTCGATGCGGGGTGCCGGGCGCGGGCGCGGCGTGCTCGAGCAGCTCGAGCGCATCGGGGCTGGGGTCGAGCCCGGCGCAGAGCGCGAAGGCTGCGCCACCGGCGCGGCGCTCGAGGCGCTGGGCGAAGCTCGCGCGGGCGCGGCCGGCCTTGACGGCGGGAATGTCGATCGCGCCGGGCACGGGGTCGGCGCCGGGGGCGGGCGTGATGACGTCGCCGGTCGTCAGTGGACCACCGGTCGAGACGTCGGCCTCGAAGGGCGCATGCTGGTCGCGGTCATTCATGAGGCAGCTCCGACGTCGATGCCGACGCCCGCGTCGAATGCAGCATCGAGGTCGTCGACGCCGAGCAGGGCGATGAGGGGGGCGTCCGCGTGGGCGAGCGCCGCACGGCCGCCGCTGTCACGGTCGAGCACGCAGAAGGTGTGGGTGACGACGAGGCCGGCCTCGCGCGCGACTGCCAGCGCATCGAGCGCGGCGCCGCCGCTGGTCACGACGTCCTCGATCAGCAGTGCGGTCTCGCCCGGCTCGACCGGTCCTTCGATCCGGTTGGCGGTGCCGTACTCCTTGCCGGTCTCGCGCACGATCGCGAAGGGCAGGCCGGTACGCAGCGCGAGCGCGGCAGCGAGCGGCACGGCGCCGAGCGCGGGGGCGACGATACGGCGCGCCTCGGGGGCGTGCTCGGCGACGAGCGTCGCCAGCTCATCGGCGACGAGCGCGAGCAGCACCGGATCGCAGCTGACGCGGTACTTGTCGAAGTAGCGATCGCTCGTCTGGCCGGAGCGGAGCGTGAAGGTCCCGCGCAGCAGTGCGCGCTCGAACAGGCGACGTCCCGCGGGATGCAGGGACGCGGACTGGCGGTCGTGCTCAGGCACCGCGAACGATGGCAACGGCCTCGCGGCCGAGCTCCACGAGCTGCGTCGCCTGGGGCGACGTATCGGGCAGCGACACCATCGAGCCATCTTCGAAGTAGAGGCCAACGTGCGGGCGGCGACCGTCCTGGCGGCGCTTGATCATCCACGCGGCACCGGCCGACGCGGTGGTCAGCAGCAGGGCAACGGCAACGCTCTTGCGACGACGGCTCATGACTTCTTCCTCCGCCACTTGGCGCCTGCGCGGCCGGCGATGGCTGCGTCGGGATCATCGCTGTCGTCCTCGGCAACCGCCACGACGAGGCCGTTGTCGCTCTGGGCCGCTGCTTCGCGGACCGCGCGCAGCGCCGTCTTGAGGTCGTAGAAGACGAGGCCGACGGTCGGATCCGCATCGGTGACGGCGGCGACGACGTGGTCGGCATCGGCGACGATGAAGACGTGACCCTCAGGCGTTGCGACCTCGACCTGTGCGATCGGCTCGCGTCCAAGCTCGACGCGCGACTGCTCGGCGGCCTCGAGGATGCGGACGCACGTGGCGCCGAACTGGTCGGACATGCGGTCGCGCGTCGGCGGGGCGCTTGCGAGCAGCCCACCTCCTGCGCGACGCAGGATCACGGCCGCGTCGACCTGCGGGGAGACTTCCAGCAGCTCGTCGAGCGCGCTGCTGGCGGCGGAAGGGACGATTTCGCTCATGGAGGGAGCCTACCCTACGCGCGAGGTCAGCCAACCCAGTCACCGTCCCATGGGGTCCGGGGACCGACCGTCTAGGATTCACGTCGGTGACGAAGCCCACAGACAACGGTACGGCACCGGGCCTCGCGAAGCGGGTCTGGGACCGGGCCTACTACCTCGTCGTTCGACAGGCGATCATGACGGAGCATCCCGCGTGGGAGCGCTTCTTCGCGCGTCGCTGCCCGCACCTCGCCGGCATGATCGCGTACTTCGGCGTGCTGTCGATCATCCCCGCCGCGTTCCTGTTCATCAGCGCACTGGCGCTGACGGGTGGGCTCGAGAGCCAGGGCTGGATCGTCGAGCAGCTCAAGTACGCCATCCCCGGCGACGGCGCCGACACGATCGTGCGCACGGTGGACAACCTGCGCGAGAACTCCGGCTCGCTCGGCGTGATCGGCTTCGTCGGCCTCGTCTGGGGCACCTCGAATTTCTTCAGCTGCCTGGAGACGGGGCTCAACATCATCTACGGCGTCAACAACCGGCACTTCGTCTTCCAGAAGGGCTGGGTGCTGCTGCTCATGCTCGCCGCGCTGATCGCGATGACGGTGCTCACCCTGCTCGTCGCTGTCGTGAAGCCGTTCCTGGACAAGGTCGACGAGGTCGCCGAGCGCACGCTGCACCTGCCCTTCGAGGACAGCCTCGTGACGCTCGGCCTCGGTACGGCGATCGCCTTCTGCTTCTTCGCCAGCTGCTACCGCTTCCTGCCGAACACCACGATGTCGTCGCGTGAGGTGTGGCGCGGCGCGCTCATCGCGGCGGTCGCCTTCGAGGTCTCGATCCAGGCGCTGCCGACCGTGGTCGCAGAGAACCGCGGCAGCGCCGTGCTGAGCGCCTTCGCCGGCGCCTTCATCGTGCTCATCTGGTTCTACCTGATGGCATTCGTCCTGCTCGTCGGCGGCGTCTACAACTGGTGGTGGCGCGAGAAGCGCCGCCGCGCCGCCGCCGAGGAGATGGTCGGTAGCGCCTGACGGGCATGTCGCTCGTGCCGCGGCGACGCCGCGCGTTTCCCGTGCGGACAGGTCGCGGCTGGGCGTCAGCCGCAGCGGCTGGTGAGCTCGTCGTCGCTGGCTGCGTCGGACGGGGCGAGCGAGTCGGAGAGCTGGCAGGCGTCCCACGGGTCGATCGCGTCGCCGCCGACGGCGGGCTCGGGGCGCAGTACCCAGGCATCGACCAGCGCGCGCCCGGTCGCCGCGAGCTCGCGCATGCGCCAGCGCACACGCGAGGTCGTGCGGAACTCGCCGTCATCGACGGACAGGCCGACGACGTCGATGCCCGCCGCGCGACAGGTGGCGATGGCGCGATCGACGTGGAAGGCGCTCGTCACGACCACGGCGCGCTCGATGCCGAACACCGTGCGTGCGCGCATGCAGGTGTCCCAAGTGCGGCGGCCCGCGTAGTCGGCAGCGACCTGGTCGGCACGCGCGCCCAGCTCGATCGCACGCCTACGCATCACGGTCGGCTCGTCGTAGTACTCCGTCGTGTTGTCGCCGCTCATGAGCAGCAGGTCGACGCGGTTCGCCTCGAGCAGCTTCGTCGCCGCCTCGATCCGATCGTCGAGGATCGCGGAGGGGCGCTCGCCGACGAGGCCCGCGCCCAGCACGATCGCGGCGAGGTGCTCGTCGGAGGTGAGTGCAGGCAGGTCGCTGGCGCGATGCTCGACGTCGCCGCGCGCCAGCATCCACGTCGTCGCGCGCGGCACGACAAGTGCCAGCACGATGAGCGCGAGCAGGGTCCACGCCCCTCGGCGCAGCCAGCGGCGGCCGCGGCCGCGACGATGCGACGGCGTGTCGCCGCTGAAGATCGGATCCGGGTACGATTCGATCCGCTGCATGTCAGAGACGGGAGTCACGCTGGCTGCAGGATCCGTTCGCTCAGTGCCCGTGCTGCTCGCGCGCGGTGCGACATGCGCGCCTTCACCTCGGCGCCAAGCTCGGCGAAGCTCTGCGTCTCGCCCGTGGGAATGAAGACCGGGTCGTAGCCGAATCCGGCGTCGCCGCTGCGCTCCAGCGCGATGTGTCCCTCGACCGTTCCCTCGCCCAGGTACTCGGTGCCGTCGGGTGCGATGGCGACCAGCACGCAGATGAAGCGCGCCGTGCGCAGTTGCGTCTCGGCGTAGCCGTCGAGCCGCTGCAGGAGCAGGTCGGTGTTCGTCGCATCGGTCGCGTCGTCGCCCGCGAAGCGCGCGCTGTGCACGCCCGGAGCGCCGTCGAGCGCATCGACGCTCAGTCCGGAATCGTCGGCGATGACCCACGACCCGGGGTGCAGCTCCTGTCCCGCGTACGCCTTGATGCGTGCATTGTCGAGGAACGTGGCACCGATCTCCGGCGGCAGCTTCGTCCCGGCCGCGAGCGGCTCGAGCACGAAGTCGTCGAGCAGCAGCGCGAGCTCCTCGACCTTGTGCGAGTTGCCGGTGCAGACGATGGCGCGGCGGATCGGATCAGTGGCATCCATGGAGACAGCGTACCCACTCCGCCGCCGACGCTCGTCACTCGTCGATGCGGATGTTCGCGCGCCGGACAGCAAGAGCGGCAGAGTGACCACGAGCAACGGCGATCGGAGTGTGGCGGCTGAGTCCACGTATGTGCGAGTGAGCCGCCACACTTCGGGGTGCGGGGCGTTTCCTAGCCGATCGCGCTGAGCTGGAGCGCGCGGATCTCCTCGAGGCCGGCGAGGCCCAGGTCGATCATCGTGTCGAGCTCGGTGCGGCTGAAGACGGCGCCCTCGGCGGAGGACTGGACCTCGACGAGGTGTCCGGCGCCCGTGGCGACGAGGTTCATGTCGACGTCGGCCGTGCTGTCCTCGACGTACTCCAGGTCGAGGCGCGCCTCGCCACCGAGCATGCCCATGCTGACCGCGGCGACCGTGTCGGTCAGCGGTAGCTCCTGGATGAGGCCCGCCTCGATCAGGCGCAGGCACGCCATGTGCAGGGCGACGTAGCCGCCACAGATCGCGGCGCAGCGCGTGCCGCCGTCGGCGTCGATCACGTCGCAGTCGATCGTGATGAGGCGCTCGCCGAGCAGCTTGTCGTCGACCACCGCGCGCAGGCTGCGGCCGATCAGGCGCGAGATCTCGATCGTCCGACCGTCCATCTTGCCCTTGCGCGCGTCGCGGCGGCGGCGATCGCCGGTCGAGGCGGGGAGCATGTCGTACTCGGCCGTGACCCAGCCCTCACCGCGACCGACCATCCAGCGTGGCACGCTCTCCTCGACGCTGGCGGTGCAGAGCACGCGCGTGCCACCGAACTCGACGAGCACGGAGGCGTAGGCGTTGTGGGAGAAGCCCGGGGTGAAGCGGACGG
>JAOPYV010000091.1 GCA_025964435.1 Thermoleophilia bacterium
GGAGCATACGCGACGCTCGCCCCTGCGCGATACGGCATGGGCAGGCAAGGCGTCGGCCTCGGGGCTTCATCCTCCCGTGGTGGCCGGATGCCGTCAACCATCGGTTCGACCAATGCAGGAGTTCGCACGGCCGGACGGCGGCTCGGCGTTACTCCGCAGCGGGGGACGCGTCGAGCACGCGAAGTGACGTCGCTGTGTCGGGCAGCTGGAGCAGCTCGTCCTGCTCGATCTCGCGCCGGAGCACGGCGAGCGCCGCGATGCTGCCGTCCGGTCGGGTCGCCCAGGTCGTCAGTCGACCGGAGGCGCGTCCGGCTGCGGCATCGATGCGCCGCAGTTCGAAGGGAGCGTCTTCCTCCCCCACGGCCTCGCTCTCGACGGCCCGCGCGACGACGATCGGATCGGTCGATTCGAGGCGTCGCAGCGTACGATTCGGGTGCCCGCGGAAGTGCAGTCGCGCGACCGGCTCCTGCCCGAGGTAGCAGCCGGCGTCGAGCGCGACGGCGACCATGCCGCCGACCTCGGCGGGCATGCGGCCCGGCAGCAGGTCGTGCAGCGACGGGATTCCCGCATCGATGCGGTGGGATTCGGTGGCGTCCGGCTCGGCCAGCAGCGCGGCGAGCGGGCCGCGCACCAGCTCGGCGCAGGCCTCGGCGCTCCCGAGGAATGCATGCGTCGGGGCGGCCTGTCCGGCCACGGAGGTCCAGCTCCCGTCGGTTGCGGGCAGCGACCCGACGAGCTCCGCGGCTTCGGGACCGGCCACGGCGATGCTCGACAGCGAGCTGGCGGCGATCGTGGCACGCGAGCGGAGCCGGTAGCGGCTGATGTGGGCGCGCAGGGGCTCGACGAGCTCTGGCAGGGTCTCGAGCAGGTAGGTCCCGCCGTCGATCGCAGGCTCGTCCGGGCGGCGCTCGTTCGTCCACGGCGCATCAGGCAGCCGGTGGATGAGGGTCGGCGCGATGATCTTCGCCTTGCCGTCGAGGAACAGGCCCAGCGCGGCGTGTCCGGGCTCGATGCGCTGTACGGCCTGGGTGCAGATGCCGTCGAGCAGCGTCGCAGCATCCGGACCGCTCACCTCGAGGAATGCCGTGACCTGCCACCAGCGCGCAACGGCGCCATCGGCGAGCGCCGCGCGGGTCGCGGCGGCGTCGAGGGGCGCGACATGCGTGTCAGTTCCGGACATGTCGCCATCTTCGCACACCGTGCTCAGGCGGGGATGGTCGGGCGCGGCGGATCGGCGGGCGCGAGCAGTGCTGCGCCCGGCTCCGTCGCGGGAGCGTCCAGCTCGAGGTGCTCCGGCACCAGCTCGGCCTCGAGCGCCGCAGCGGCCGCGTCGATCGCATCCGCGCGCCGCGCGATGGCGAGGGCCGCGAGGCAGGTCGCCAGGAGCACCCACGTCAGCTCCTGGTACTGGCCGCTCAGGAAGATCGTCGTCGCGAACATCGCACAGGCCGCGGCGAAGACGCCGCGGATGACGCCGACCAGCTGGGTGCGACCAGCGCGTCGGGCGAGCCGGAGCGCGCGGGTGCCGGCGAGGAGGCAGGCAACCACGAATCCGTAGTAGAGCAACGCGCCGATGGTGCCGAGCTCGGCGAGCAGCTCGAGCGGCGTCGAGTGCACGACGCGCGGTGCGCGCAGGAAGAGCTCCAGGTGTTCGATGTCCCCCTGCAGGTAGTGGCGCGAGAGCACGGGATAGTTGCCGAGACCGACGCCGGTCACGGGGTTCTGCTCGTACATGCGCACGGCTACCCGCCAGAGCACCGAGCGGCCGGAGGAGTCGGGATCGGTCACGCGTGCCAGGATGGCGCTGCCATTCGGCGTGAGGCCGAGCCATGCGGCGCCGGTGGCGGCGGCGACCAGCAGGCCGCCGGTCATGCGGACACGCTCACGGCCACGGGCCGTCACGAGCAGGACGAAGAAGGCGACGAAGACGGCGAGCAGGCCGCCACGACTGCCGCTCTGGATGACTCCGAGCAGGCACGTCGCCGACATCACGCGCCCCGCCCAGCAGGACAGCGTCGAGGGCGTGGTCTCGGCGAGCGCCAGGCCGATCGCGGTCGATGCGACGAGCGCTGCCGCGTACTCGTTCGGGTCAGCGAACGTGCCGATCGCGCGGCCGCCGAGGTTCGCCCCGAGCGCCGTGCCGAGCAGCACGCTCGCCACGCCGCCGCACAGGATCGTCCAGCCGAGCGCGCGCAGCTGCCGCGTCGTGTGCAGGAAGACCGGGATCGCGAGGAAGATGAGCGCGTCGGTGACGAGCCGCGTGCCGAGCACGCGCACCTGCTCGACGTTCGTCGCCCACGCCGCCGACGTCAGGGCCCACGCCACGAAGCCGACGAGCAGCGCGATCAGCAGGGGATGCTCGCGCCAGCCCGGGCCGGCGTTGCGTGCGGTCGTCGGTGCGCCGACGGTGCTGCTGGCCCCGTGTCCACGACGGGTCAGGACGAGCGACAGCGCAGCGAAGACGATCAGTGCCCCACCGGCGATCTTGATCGGGCTCAGCGATTCGCCCAGGTAGGCACCGATGATCTCGAAGTAGGTCGTCGCGGCGAAACCGCAGACGGCGATCGCGCCGCTGCGGACGAACGCGGCAAGGCCGAAGACGACGACGAGTCCGCCAAGTCCGTATGCCGGGTTCATCGCGGCGAGCAGGCCGAGCACCGTCGCCAGCAGCGCGGTGCTGCCGATGAGCCAGACGTTGGTCTTCCGCAGGCTGCTCATTCGGTGGCGGTGCGGGTGTCCTGTGCGGTGGTCTCGTACGTCGACATGTCGCCGAACACGTCCTCGTAGAGCTGGGCCATGGTGGTCATCAGCGCAACCGTGCCGGTGCGGCCGCGCAGCGTCGCCGCCGTGTCGCGTCGATCGCCGGGCAGCTTCCAGGCATTCATCGCGTCGGCCTCGGCGCGGCGGGACGTGAGGACCTTGGCGCAGCCCGCGGGGTCGTCGGCAGCTGCTGCCTTCGATTCGTAGAGCGCGCGCCGGTCGGCGTCGGCCCAGATCGCCGCGACGTTGCTGCCCTCGCTGAAGACGGGACAGCCACCGTTGTCGAGCAGGACGCCGTCCTGGAGCTCGGCGGGATTCTCGAAGGGATCCGCGACTGCCTGCTGGCCGGGGAGCGTTCGTCGACCGCGTCCCTCGTTGAGGCGGCCGGAGGAGTTCATCTCGCGCTCGGAGGTGGAGTAGCGGTCACGCAGGTCGCTGTCCTCCTCGACGGCGTGGCCCTTGATCTCCAGCACGGGGTCGACCGGCTCTGCGGCCGAGACACCATCGGCGGGCTTGGTCGTGACGCGCTGCTCCGTGAAGCCCGGCATGTTGGCCTTGGCAAGCACTGCCTCGGCGCCCTTCGCGGCAGGCGTCAGCAGCTCTGGGGTCGAGGCGACCATCAGGGCGAGGACGAGCATGATGAGTCCGATGAAGTTTCGTGTGCGCATGTGTGCGTCCGTGCGAGCGCGGACCAGGTCGGGTGTTCACGCGACCATCCGTGGCCGCGAACCTGCTGGTCCGCAGGCCCCATCGGCACAACTTGCAGATCCCTTGACATGCTCTGGCGTATTGACGCTTTTTCAGCGATCGATGGCGCTGCGCAGCGCGTCCTCGAGGCGGTCGACCGAGGCTGCCAGGCCGTACTGCGACTCGCCCCACCCGAATGCCTGGTCGCCCGCAGCCTGGCGTTCGGCGACGGGGAGGTGGGACCAGCGCCGCAGGGCAGCAGCGAGCGACGCGGGGTCCGTGGCAAGGTCGCCGCTCGTCGCAGCAGCCACCTCGCTCGGCAGTCCGGGAACGGTCGTGATGAAGGGCAGGTGGCAGCCGAGGTACTCGAGGACCTTGGTCGGCAGGGCGCTCGCGAAGACGGGATCGGGGCGCAGCAGGTGTAGGCCGACATCCGCGGCGGCCAGGAGCTCGCGTGCGCGATCCTTCGGCACGGGACCGAGGAGGTGCAGGTTGGGCACCGGCCGGTCGGCCAACCGGGCCTGGAGCTGCGCGTAGGCGCTGCCTGCGCCGGCGAGCAGCAGGTGGATCGGCGCCCCGTCCGCTGGCGCGGCGGCCACGAGCTCGCCCGCATCGAGCAGCATGTCGAGCCCGTTGACGACGCCGTGCGCGCCGGCATACGCGAAGACGCACGCGTCGGCCGGGATACCGAGTTCTTCGCGCACGCGCGCGCGAACCGCCGGATCCGGAGGGCGGTCCTCGATCGCCCCGGTGACCAGTGCGACGTTGCGCGCGCCGTGCCCGCGCACGAGCTCGACGAGCCCGGGGGTCGGAACGATCGCGATGTCCGCATCACGCGCATACGAGCGGGCGACGCGGTCGATCACGCGGTAGGCGCGGCTGGATTCGTCGAGCAGGCCGACGGCCGCAGCGCTCTCGGGCCACAGGTCGCGCACCTCCAGCGCCCACGGCACTCGGTGACGCCTGGCGATCAGCTTGCCGGCGGAGGCGACGCTGAGTGGTGGCGACGATGCCCAGACCACGTCTGGACGCGGCAGGCGCATGCCACGCGTCGTGGCGGCCGCGGCGAAGGTGACGTAGTTGAGCGCGCGGTGGCGGAAGGAGCGATGGACGCCCGCGCTCGCGCGGACCCAGTGGTGGACGATGCCGTCGATCTCCTCACGCACGTAGCTGCGACCGCGGTAGGGCTCCGGCACGGTGCCGTCCATGTAGTTGATCGGGGACGACACGAGGTCGACGTCCCAGCCGCGGCGGACGAGCTCTGCCAGCAGCATTCGATGGCGGTAGATCCCCGGGGCACCGGGGGTGGGGGCATGTTGGTAGACGACGAGCAGGCGCACGAGACGAGCTATCGGCGGCGAGCACACGAACCTGCAGTCGGGGGTCCAAACCGAATGCCGTGACACGTCCCAGCCGAAAGGGGTCAAACCACCAAGAGGGTGCCACGCACTACCGGTACCCGTTCAATTCCCGTACAGGGTGTGCAAGGGGGTCCGAGAGTGCGGGAATGTAGTTGTAGATATGCAAGAAGGGCTTCACAAAGCCGAATTCTCGTTTGGGAGGGTTGGCGTATTGGGCACCTAGAATCTATGACTACTCTCGCCCCCACCGACATTCAGACCGTCCCCGCCGCCCGCCCCGCGACGAAGACGAGCTCCCCGATCCTGCTCCTCTTTGCCTCGTACACGAGCGGTCAGTCCCGCCGCATGGATGGCTTCGTGGCACACGTGCTGCAGCGTCGTCACAACCACGCGACGTTCCGCTACCGCATCGTGCTCCAGGAGCAGCGGCCGGACCTCTTCGAGCGCTTCGGCGTCGAGGACACACCTACGCTGGTCGTCGTCGATGAGGGCAAGGTCCAGCGTCGTCTCGTCGGCTACCACCGACCGAGCGCGGTCGAGCAGCTGCTCGCGCCGTGGCTCCACTAGGGCGCGGGCGGACACCCCGGCGATCTGCTACTCGAGCCCGAGCAGCGCCCCGCGGTCATATCCCTCGCCGTACGCCATCCGCACGCGATTCGCGTACGGGTTGGTGTAGTGGCCCGCGAACGGATCGTAGTAGGGATTCGTCGCGCTCGAGGGGGCGATCCCGACCGGCGCGCCACCCGAAGGGTCGAGGTCGCCGCCATACGCGCTGAACACGTCCTGGATCGGAGCCGCCTGCGAGTAGAGCGGATCCACCGCTTCCCTTCCGCCGGCGCGGCGCTGCATGCCGTCGCTCCCGTACGGGCCGTATCGGTAGGGGCCGTCGTACTCCCAACGGCTGGTGTCGCCGAGTGCCGCCTCGTCGGGATCCGTCGATCGCGTGCGGTCGGTCTGCCACTTCGGGCCGGTCGTATCGGTGTCGTATTCACGGTCGTGGAAGTAGCTCCAGGCCCCGCCCGTGTCGGCGCCGCCCGGTCGCTCCGTCGCGCCGCCGTCGGGCGCGGAGAGCTGGACGGCCCCCGTCACGACGGAACCGATGAGCAGCAGCACGAGGGCGAAGAGCCCCCACAGGAGCATGCGCACGTTGGCGTTGCCACCGCTGCCCGATCGCCCGCGCGCCGACGATCGCCCGCGCTTGGTCGTCGGCGGCGCTGTTGCGAGCACCGGAAGGTGCGAGGCAGGTGGTGCAGGTGCGGCTGTGGGTGCGTGGTCCATCATCGGTCCGGTGGAATCGTGGCGCTGCGTCGCGCTGCTAGCATCGGGGCGTGCCGTATTTCATCTGCCCAAGCTGCGCATGGCGCGGCAACCGTACATCGAGAACCGAGGGCTTTTCGTCCCGCCCGAATGCGTGCGAACGCTGCGGGTTCGGCTTCCTCTTCGAGCTGCTCGACGACTATTTCCCGTCGCCACGGGCGGGCATCTTCGTGTGTGACCAGCAAGGGCGCGTGCTCGCCTTCGGCGGCGGCGCGCGCGAGCTGAGCGGCTTCCGCGAGCAGGAGCTGATGGGCATTGACCTCGCCGAGGCGCTCGAGCTGCGCGTGCCGGACGAGCCCGACCTGCGCCCGCCGCACGAGACCGCGCTCGAATGGGGCGCGCGCGTGCTCGGCAAGCCCATGTCGATGCGCAGCGCATCAGGTGCCGTCGAGCTGGTCACCGGCGACTTCTTCCCGGCCTACGACGGTGATGGCGGCCTGCTCGCCGTCTTCACACCCAGGAGCCAGACATGACTGAACACGCACCAGCCATCCGTCGTCTCGACCACGTCGCGATCCGCGTCGCCGACCGGGCGCAGGTCACTGCGGAGCTCGTCGAGCACTTCGACGTCGAGGTGATCGACTCGACCGACGTGTTCACGCTGATCGGACCATCCTTCACCTCCGGTAAGATCACCCTGCTCGATGCGGATCCCGCCAAGCAGAAGTCAGCGCCGGGCTGGTTCCTCGGTGCCGTCCTGCACGAGCCGGAGCTGGAGCAGGGCACGCAGGTCGTGACGCTGCCGTCCGGACTTGTCGTGCACCTGGTGCCGTCGAGCCTGCTCGGGGTCAGCACGGACGAGGTCCTGCGACACGCGCTCGTCGGCGTCGTGCTGCACACGGACGACGACGCCGACGACGTCGCGACGCGGCTCGCCGACCTGGTCGGCACGGGGCCCGCGACCAGCGAGGTTGCCGTCGTCACCACCGGCGCCGAACGCTCCGATGGCTGGGTCCACGTGACCTCGGCCGGCGCCGTCGGGGCCATCGAGCTGGACCACGTCGGCGTGCTCGTCGACCGTGCCGGCGCGTGGCGCGACTTCGCGGCGGCGGCGGGCCGATCGGTCGTCGACTGGGTCGAGGCATCGCACTCGAAGGCGCTCTTCGTGAAGTCTGACGACGGTGTCGTCATCGAGTTCATCGAGCACGTCGACGCCGGCCCTGCGTGACCGCCCCCGTGCGTCGCGTCGCCGTCGTCGGTGCGGGACTCGCTGGCCTGTCCGCTGCGGTTGCAGCGCACGAGGTTGGTGCCGAGGTCGTCGTGATCGAGCGAGCGAGCAGGCCGGGCGGCGCCACCGCGCAGTCGGCCGGCTGGATCTGGCGCTACAACGACCTGGCGACGTATCGCCTCTGCGCTCCGCATGGCGACGCCGCCGTCCAGGAGCGCGTGGTGCACCAGCTGGACCGCGATCTGGAGTGGCTGCTCGCGCGTGGCGTTCGCGCCGTCGAACGACGCACCGCTCGTACCTTCACGAGCGGCATGCGCGTGGATCCGCGCCAGCTCGTCGAAGCGCTTGCCGCGCGACTGCCGGACGATGCGCTCCGACTTCGCACCTCGGTGACCGGTGCGCGGCCTGCCAATGACAGCGGTTTCGAGCTTCGGCTGGAGCGGCAGGTCTCGGCCGCGCTCCCCGAGCCCGAACCCGAGTGGCTCCACGTCGATGCGATCGTCTTCGCGGGAGGTGGCTACGCAGGTGACCTGGCACGCGTCGCCCGCGATGCGGACGTGACGGAGGAGGTGCATGCGCGCTGGCTCCTGCGCACCGACGCCGGGGGTGATGGCACGAGCATCGATGCGGTGGCGGCGCTCGGCGCCGCGATCGTCCCGCACGCGGGAGAGTGCTTCTGTCGCGTCATCGCGCCAGGGACGGAGCACGACGAGGCGCTCGTTCGCGGCGTCGGCGAGCTCCTGGTGCCGGAGGCGGTGCTGCGCACGTCGACGGGCGAGGTCGTGCCACGGGAATCGTTCGACTGGAGCGGCTCCCACGCCGTCTGGCAGCTCGCCACGATGAGCGGCGACGGGTGGCTCGAGCTGCCGCGCAGCGCGCTGCGCACGAAGCTGCCGGCAGGAACGGTCGAGGATGTCCTGCGGCGAGCGGGCGCCGGCGGGGCGCTGGTCGAGGGCGACCGTTCGATCATCCGCCTCGCCATCGCTGCCGGCATCACCCACACGATTCCGGGCATCCGCGTCGATGCTGCGGGAGCCGTGCTCGCCCCGACCGCAGCACGTCGTTTCCGCGAGCGGACCGCACCGATCCCCGGACTGCACGCTGCCGGATGTGACGCCTTCGGCACCGGTGCCGGCGGCTACGCCAGCGGGCTCGCCCAAGCGCTGGTCCTCGGCCGCGCGGCGGGCACGTCGGCATGTTCGTGAAACAACTTCCCGTCCCCGGGCGATAGACGGAGGAAGTACAACGTCTGTATCTGGGGGGATCAGGACGTGGCAACCGGGGGAATCAACGCAGCGCCACTGAACACGGGATCAGCCGTGCCGGTCGCTGCCGTGCCCGGATCCGGTGCACCTGCGGCTGCATCGACTGCCGCACCGGCAGCCACGCTGCCCAACCTCACGAGCTCCACGGGCTACGACGCGACGCCGGCTGCCACAGAGCGCGCATCGACTGGTCCCGCAGCGTGGGATGACTCCTGGGCGAAGAAGTTCGCCGACGCCGGCCTGCCGACCGACAGCATGCTGCAGCTGGCGTCCACCGGCGCGATGGGCGCCGACGCCGCGACGCTCGAGGGCACGCTCAAGCAGCTCTCCGGCGAGGTGGATGCCACCATCGCCCAGTTCCAGGCCGCGTATCCGAAGGAGTTCGAGGCGATCCGGACCTTCGTCGAGACGAAGCCGGAGCAGGTCGGCCCGATGCTCGGGATGGCCTCGTCGACCTTCACCGGCAAGCAGGTGCTCTACATGCTCGCCCAGGTGGCGACGGACCCTGCCACCGACAAGAAGGCGCTCGGCGACCTCTTCTTCACGATCGAGAGCACGGCCGACATGGACGCGCACAGCGATCCGCTGTCGATGGCGAAGATGTGGCTCGCGTATCCGGTCATGCCGGGCTACGGCTTCTGGCGCATGGCCGCTGCGCCGCTCACCGGCGGCCGCGACTTCTTCACGCAGGAGAAGATCAACCTCGACAAGCGCGACCCGATGCTCGCGATGAACCTCGCCATGGCCGCGGGTGGCCTGGCCACCGTTGCCAACCTCGGCGTCGGTATCCGTCAGGGCATGGCGTCCCACGCGCTGATGCAGGTGCCGGGCAGCGATTCGGCGACCTTTGCCGCCCGCCAGGGCGTTGCGAACCTCTCCGGCTGGGAGAAGTTCAAGAGCTATGTCCCGGGCAACAAGACGTATCGCGCCGTGTCGGCCGTGAAGCTGATGGACGACGCCAAGCGCGGCATCGCGGGGATGAAGCCCGGGAGCTTCGAGCAGAAGCTGGCCCAGCTCTCCTACGACCATGCACTCACAGGCCGCGTCGGACTCGAGCGCGAAGGCGCGATGCGCTGGGGCAAGATGGGCTTCCTGCCGAATGCGCGTGGCGTGCTGCCGATGATCGGCAACCGGGGCAAGGAGCTGCTGACGGTGGCGAACACCACCGGCACGCCGATGCTCCTCGCCGACCTGCGCCTGAGCGGGAACGCATCCGCGTCGCAGTTCGCAGCGGCCGGCGTCCACCTCGCCGAGGGCGAGCTGAAGGACGAGATCGCACGGCGGCTCAACCTGGACCCCGCGAACGTCGGCAAGCTCACGACGGAGCAGACCAAGCTGCTGCGCCGCACGGTCATGGGGGAGGCTGCGGACCAGCTCGTGTCCAGCGGCCACCTGCAGAAGCCCGGCGTGTTCGGGACCGTCATGGGCAAGATCCGCCCTGGCCCGACCCAGGATGCGCTCAAGGCAGCCAAGGAAGTCGCGACCCATACCGTCGGCAAGCAGGGCTGGTTCGCGGGACGCTCCATGCTCGGCAAGGCCGGCATCATCGGTGGCGGCATCGCCGCCGCCGTGGCTGGCGTCACACTCTTCTCGATGGCGACGGCGCCCAAGGCCGACCCGGCAGCAGCTGGGGACGCAGCTGCCGCCGGCGGCGCCGAGGGCGCAGCGACCGGTGGTGCAGCGGCGCAGGGCCAGGCGCAGGGACAGGCCGCGACCGCAGCAGCGGCCACGACCGCCCCTGCTTCCGCGACCGCACCAGCAGCCGCTTCCACCGCCACTGGCACCGCAATGCCGAGCGGCGTGACGAGCCGCGGGCTCGGCCTCGAAGGCTGATTTCACCGAGCGGTGAAACAGCTGGGCACCGATTCCCGATAGACAGGGGAGAGGGTGTCCAGACTTCGGGGGGAGTCGGAATGACGGTAGGTCGAATTTCATGTTGTTGTGCACCGGTAGCAGCCGCGCCTGTTACCACTGCCACGAGCGCGCCCACGACGGGCGGTGGCGTGACCACGACGCCTGCTCCCGCCCCGATCGCGACGACCGCGCCGGTTGCTCCGGCAACCGCACCGCCGGCTCCGCAGCCGATCACGACGCCTGCGCCGACCACGACCGGTGGTGGCAGCACCGGCTACGACGCCATCGATGCTCCGTCGCCCGACACGAACCTCATCCCGGCGCCGATCACGGGTGGTGGTGGCGCAACCGCCATGCAGCTGCCGACCTGGCCCCAGTGGAAGCAGGAGCTGGGTGCGCTCGGCCTCAACGCAGCCGATCTCGCCAAGGTCGGTGCGCAGCCGCTCGATGACGAGCAGCTCGCCGCCCTGTACCAGCAGGTCTACAACCAGCTCGAGGCCGGCGCCGTCACCGAGGCGACGACCGTGCCGAACGCCACCGGCACGCTCGCCGTCGGCGGCTGGAGCCCGCAGTGGGCAGCCAAGTTCACCGCGCTCGGCCTCGACGCCGCCGCACTGACGAAGCTCGAGCAGGAGGCGACCAAGCTGGGCGCCTCCGACAGCGACCTGCAGTCGCTCTACGAGACGCTCGCCGCGCAGGGGAACGCAGGCGACGCATCGAAGGCGCCCGGCTGGAATGCCGAGTGGAAGGCGAAGTTCGAAGCGCTGGGCATGCCGCCCGAGTACGTCACCTTCTACTCCGAGAGCGGCGCACCGACCGCCGGCATCGAAGCTGCCTACAAGCACGTCAACACGCGCCTCGCGGACTTCACCGAGCGCGGCTGGATGGCCAAGGCCACCGAGCTCAAGCTCGACCCGATGACGACGTGGGGCATGATCCTCGCCGACACGCCGCTCACCGACGACCAGGTGCGCGAGCAGCTCAACGGACCGCTCGGCCTGCTCGGCCCGGCACCGATGCGCAACGGCCTCGGCGGACTCGCCGGCCAGATCGCCTGGTCGCTCGTCCCCGGCGTGCGCGCCGCCGAGTACATCGCCGGCCGTGAGACCTTCTCCACGAACGAGATCAAGCAGGACGACGGCATGCAGATCGCCGGCGCTGCGCTCAGCGCCGCCGCGCTCGGTGTCCTCGCCATCGCCGGTCGCCGCGGCGTCAGCTCCGTGGTCAAGGGCTGGTCGGCACACGCCGGCGGCTTCTCGGCGCTCAAGGCAGTCGGCACGAAGGGCGTCACCGCCGGCCAGGGTGTCAGCGACGCGGCACTCGGTGCGGTCGGCACGCTCGGCGGCAAGCAGAAGCTCATGTCGCTGCTGCCGTGGACCAACACGCACCGCTCGGTCGTCGGCCTCGGCCATGCCGAAGCCGCAGCAGCCGCCTTCGTCCGCGACGGCAGCAAGCTCGCCGGTCACTCCGACAGCGCGCTGCAGACCGCGACGCTGAACCGCTGGTTCGACGACGTCAAGACCGGCACCACCCGCGTGCTCGGCGACAAGAACGCCTACCTGCCCACGCTCAAGCGCCCGACGATCGTCGGCTACGACCCGACGCTCAGCAAGGCCGGCACCGACAGCTTCGTCTTCAACCGCTCGCTCCACGTGAACGACGGCCGCTCGCAACTCGTCGGCGTGCTCAAGGCGTCGGGCGACAAGCTGACGACCCAGCCCGGCTGGATCGACGACGTCGCGCCCAAGGTGTGGCCGAACGTGACACGCCTCTCGGCCGAGCAGGACGGCGCCGTCGGCGCACACATGGCCAGCAACGCACTGGGCCGCATCGGCATGGGCAACGACGGGTTCCGCGCCACGAGCAAGCACGCATTCACGAGCCTGCGCAAGGTGGAGGGTCTCGCCGAGACGGACTGGTACAAGCAGCTCGCCACCGATGCCGCGAGCGGCGTGGACGACGCAGCGCGCGGAGCACGGACCGCTGCCGCGTCGACGGTGCCGACCGCGACCCAGCCCGCAGCGACGCGCACGACCAACGAGGCGTGGGCGAACCTGCAGCGGCTCTACCCGCGGACCCCCGCACCGGCCGCGCCGACCTCCACGCTGCCGATCTACGACCGCATTCCGCCGGTGATGAACGCGCGCCCCGGCGAGCAGGTCATCGATGCCAACGGCATCCACCTGCTCGGCTAGACGTCAGCTTCCAGACAGCACCCCACGCAGCACTGCGTCAGGCCCGGCTTCCCAGTCGGGCCTGACGTGTCTTCAGCCCTGGACGACGGTGGCGCGCTTGGAGGCGACGTCGGCGAGGAGGCCGTCGAATGCGGCGACGAACGCGGCGACGCCCTCGTCGCGCAGCTCGTCGGTGACGACGGACATGTCGATGCCGACCTCACCGAGGCGATCCAGCTCGCGTCGCGCCTGGACGACGCGTTCGGGCGTGATCGTCACGCCAGGCGTGCCGTGGTCGGCGAATGCCTCGATCGTCGCGAGCGGCAGCGTGTTCACGGTGTCGGCGGCGATCAGCTCGTCGACGTACTTCACGTCGGAGAAGCTCGCGTCCTTGGTGCCGGTGCTCGCCCAGAGGAGGCGCTGGGGCTGTGCGCCCGCAGCGGTGAGGGCCGTCCAGCGTGGATCCTCGTTGAGGCGCTGCGCGTCGGCCCAGGCCAACACCGCGTTCGCGACGGCAGCCGTGCCACGGAGGTCGCCGGCTTCCTCGGTATCGAGCGCGTCGAGCAGCTTGTCGACCTTCGCGTCGACGCGGCTCACGAAGAAGGAGGCGACGCTGCTGACGCCCTCGAGCTTGCCGCCGTCGGCGTGCAGGCGCTCCAGGCCGCGCAGCCACGATTCGCGCACGCGGGAGTAGACCCCGACGTCGAACAGCAGCGTGACGTTCACGCTGATGCCCTCGGCGATGGCTGCCTCGATCGCAGGCAGGCCGGCCTCGGTCGCCGGGATCTTGATCATCAGGTTGGGGCGGTCGATCGTCGACCAGAGCAGGCGCGCCTGCTCGATCGTCGCATCGGTGTCGTGTGCGAGGTCGGGGTCGACCTCGATCGAGACATGACCATCGCCGGTCGCCTCGTGGACGGCGGCGAAGATGTCGCACGCGCGGCGGATGTCGTCGATCGCGACCTGCTGGAAGATCGCGCGATCCGCGTGTCCCTCGGCGGCGAGGCGGCGCACGTCGACGTCGTAGGTGGCGCTGGTGAGCGCGGCCTGGAAGATCGACGGGTTGCTCGTCACGCCGCGCAGCGCGTAGCGGTCGCGCAGTCGCTCGAGCTCACCCGAGTCCAGCCACTCGCGGCTGATCGAGTCGAGCCACGGCGCCTGCCCGAGCTCGGCAAGGGTGGCAAGGTTGGCGGTGGCGTCAGGGCTCATCGTTCGTGCTCCGTCGTGGTGGATTCCAGTGCGCGGACCTTGTCGAGCCGGCGCACGTGGCGCTCGTCGTTCGAGAACTCGGCGTTGGCGAAGCTGAGCACGATCTCCTCGGCAAGTGCCGGACCGATGATGCGCGCGCCGAGGCAGAGCACGTTCGCATCGTCGTGCTCGACCGACTGGTGTGCACTGTAGGTGTCGTGGGCGAGCGCTGCGCGGATGTCGTGCAGCTTGTTGGCGGCGATGCATGCACCGGCGCCCGATCCGCACACGATCACGCCGCGCCACGCGCGTCCGTCCTGCACGGCGCGCCCGACGGCGGCCGCGAAGTCGGGGTAGTCGACGCTCTCGGGGCCGTTGGTACCGAGGTCGAGGACCTCGAATCCGTGGGCACCCAGGAGGCGGCCGACCTCATCCTTGAGCTCGTAGCCTGCGTGGTCTGCGCCGATGGCGATGACGTTCGTCATGAGGTGTTCAGCCCTCTCCGTGGACGGTTGCCAGCGAGCGGTGTGCGGCGTCGACCACCGCGTCGACGGTGATGCCGAGCGCCTCGGCAGCCTGGGCGCCGGGCGCGGATAGGCCGAAGCGATCGATGCCGACGGTGGCACCGAAGTCGCCGGCGAATCGCTCCCAGCCGAAGGTCGTCGCAGCTTCCACCGTCACCCGTGCGCGCACGGCCGGGGGCAGCACGAAGTCGCGCCACTCGCGCGGCTGCTCCAGGAACAGCTCGGTGCTCGGCATGCTCACCACGCGGGTCGGCGTGCCGTCGCCCTCGAGCAGCTCCGCGGCGGCGAGCGCGAGGTGCACCTCGCTGCCGGTCGCGATGAGGATGACCGCCGGTGCGCCGTCGCCCGTCGATTCGCGCAGCACGTAGCCACCACGCTCGACCTCGGCGCCACGGAGCTTCGAGCCATCGCCGTAGCGGAAGGGCTCGAGGCCCTGGCGCGTCAGCGCGAGCGCCACGGGACGATCGGTCTGCTCGATGGCGACCTTCCAAGCGGCGAGCGTCTCGTTCGCCTCGGCCGGGCGCAGCACGAGCAGGTTCGGGATCGCGCGCAGCGCGGCCAGCTGCTCGATCGGCTGGTGCGTCGGGCCGTCCTCGCCGAGGAACACGCTGTCATGCGTGAACACCCAGATCGACGGCAGGCCCATGAGCGCCGAGAGTCGGATGGCAGGGCGCATGTAGTCGCTGAAGATGAGGAAGGTGGCGCCGAATGCGCGCAGCCCGCCGTGGGCATGGATACCGTTGGTGATGGCGGCCATCGCGTGCTCGCGGATGCCGTAGCGCAGGTTGCGCGCGTCATAGCTCGTCGCGGTGACGTCGCCGCCGTCCGCAATGTCCGTGTTGTTCGACGCGGCGAGGTCGGCGCTGCCGCCGACGAGCTCGGGCAGTCGCGGAGTCAGCAGCGCGAGTGCTCGACCGCTCGACTGGCGCGTCGCCGCGGCCTTCGCATCCTCGAAGCTCTCGGCGATGAGGTCGTCGGCCCAGCCAGCGGGCAGCTCGCCGTGCATGCGGCGGCGGTACTCCTCGGCCAGCTCGGGGTGCGCGGCGACGTAGTCGGTCATGGTGGAATCCCACGCCGCGCCAGCGTCGGCGCCACGTGTCGCGACGTCGGCGTACGCGGTGCGGACTGCGTCGGGCACGAGGAAGGTCTCGTCCGCCGGCCAGCCGTAGTTCTCCTTGGTGATGCGGACGTTCTCCACGCCCAGCGGCTCGCCATGGGCCTTGGGCGTGTCCTGGCGCGGGGAGCCGATGCCGATGTGCGTGCGCGTGACGACGAGCGTCGGGCGCGCGGTGTCGGCGATGGCGTCGGCCACGACTGCGTCGATCGCCTCGAGGTCATCGACGTCGTCGAGGCGCAGGACCTGCCAGCCGTAGGACTCGTAGCGGGCCGCGACGTCCTCCGTGAAGGTGATCTCGGTGGTGCCGTCGATCGTGATGCGATTGTCGTCCCAGAAGACGACCAGGCGATCGAGCGCCAGGTGGCCGGCGAGCGATGCGCTCTCGCCGGAGACGCCCTCCATCAGGTCGCCATCGGAAGCGATCACCCAGGTGCGGTGGTCGACGACCTCGTGGCCCGGGCGGTTGAAGTGCGCGGCGAGCATGCGCTCTGCCAGCGCCATGCCGACTGCCGATGCGACGCCCTGGCCGAGCGGACCGGTCGTGAACTCCACGCCCGGCACCTCGCCACGCTCGGGGTGGCCGGCCGTCGGGCTGTGCAGCTGGCGGAAGTTGCGCAGGTCATCGAGCGACACGTCATAGCCGGAGAGGTGCAGCAGCGAGTACAGGAGCATCGAGGCGTGCCCGCACGAGAGGACGAAGCGATCGCGGTCCGCCCAGTGGGGGTCCTTCGGATCGTGCTTCATGTGGCGGGTGAAGAGCCGGTGCCCCAGCGGTGCCAGTGCCATCGGCGTCCCCGGATGACCCGAGTTCGCCTGCTGGACGGCGTCCATCGAGAGGGTTCGGATGGTGTTCACGCACAGCTGGTCGAGCTGGGCGGGGGCGGGGGCAGTCGCAGCCATGGCGTGCGGGCTCCTGGGGGTCAAGGAAATGCCGTGGGTCGGCGGTTTCCGGGCGGGCACCGGATCGGTACGTGAATGCTACCAATCGGACTCGCGTCCACGGCGGACGTGATCAGGGCAGCGGATTGCTCAAGGAAACCGGCGCTGCATGCCGATGCAGCCAGCACGGATCCCGCTTGACCGGAAACCCATGCACCCGCACGCTCGAGACATGAAGTTCCTCCCTGCGACCATCATCGGCCTGGCGTTGGTCGCCGCATCCATCGCGGCGCTCGCAACGGCGCCCGATGCCGCCAACGTGCTGGCCATTGCCGGTGCGACCGGCACGGTGCTCGGAACGGGACTGCTCGCGCTGACATTGCTGGCCTGGCGCTGGAGCGCCGGCGTCGCCCCGTACCGCGAGACCCACGTCTCTGCGATCGGTGGCGTCTACGACGACATCGCCGAGGTGTTCGACGCCACGCAGGATGAAGCCGCCGCGATCTAGCGCTGCACCAAGTCGTGCGTGCGAGCGCTAGCTGACGAAGGAGTCGTCGGGTGCGGTCTTCCAGGCCTGCGGCGTTGCGACCCGGTCACGGCCGACGACGGCGACCATGTCGCGGGTCGCGGAGCGGATCACGGGGGCGAGCAGGACCGGGTTGCGGCCGGTGAAGGCCCCGCCGTCGATCGTGTGCGGAGCTTCGACCCACTCGTTGCCGGAGAGCACCGAGGTGCGCAGGGGTGCGAGCCAGAACGCGCCGGCCTTCGCATCGCGCAGCACGGCGATGGCGGGATGCACCTTGACCAGCCGGCTGCGGCCGCCGGGCATGTCCATGCGGATCTCGATCGGCTTCGCGGCGAGGGCATGCGCTGCCTCGATTGCGGCTTCCTTGGTCGAGCCGCCCCACGACACCGACGGCGTCAATCGACCGGTGAGGTTGCGGTTGGCGGGAATCCACGCCTCGCTCCACGCGGTCGCACGGCTTCCCGTCCCGTACTCGATGCTCGCGATCGGGCTGGTCCACCATCGTGCCCAGCGCTGCGGCGGAGTCGCGTCGACGGGCGCCTGGGGGGTGGGTGCGGAAACGCTACTGGTCGGGAGGGAAACCTGCATGTCAGTATGGTAGGCGGGTCGAAGCAATACGTCGAATAGCTCTTGTTGCGTTTGCCCATAAATAATCGAATGGCTCGCGTGATCCGCTGGACGTGTGGCGGCCGGCATGGTGGCTAGGATCCGCGCCATGACTACCGCCGCGACCGCCACCAGTAGCAATCTGCAACCCCTTGCCCTGCCGGAATCGCCGGTGCCCGGCGCGCCGACGTGGAAGGTGCACGTGTACGCGCACACGCACTGGGACCGCGAGTGGTACCGCACCTTCGAGCGCTTCCGCATGCAGCTGGTCGGCGCCGTCGATCGCATCCTGCACGTGCTCGACAGCGACCCCGCCTTCTCGACCTACGTCCTCGACGGCCAGACGATCGTGCTCGAGGACTACCTCGAGCTGCGCCCGGAGGAGGAGCCGCGCATCCGTCGGCTCGTCCAGGCGGGGCGCCTCGAGGTTGGTCCGTGGCATGTGCTGCCGGACGAGTTCCTCGTCTCCGGCGAATCGCTCGTGCGCAACCTGGCGGAAGGGCGCCGCATCGCGGCGCGCTTCGGAACGCCGCTCGCCGTGGGCTACCTGCCCGATCCATTCGGCCACATCGCGCAGCTGCCGGCGATCCTGCGTGGGTTCGGCATCGACAACGTGATCTTCTCGCGCGGCAGCGGTGACGAGTTCGAGCGCACAGGCAGCGAGTTCCGCTGGGAAGCGCTCGACGGCACCGACGTGCTCGCCATCGTGCAGCTCGCGCCCCACGTCATGGGCTACTGGAGCTTCGAGCAGGGTGGTCGCGGCCACGGGGTCGACAGCCCGGTGCCGTACGACGCGGCGCGCGAGCTGGCCGGGCACCTGCTCCCACACGCGCGCACGAACCTCATGCTGTTCGCTGCGGGCGCGGACCACGACACCGTGCACGCCAACCTGCCGGGAATCGTCGCCAACCTCCAGCAGGTCTTCGGGGATACGGCAGACATCGAGATCACGGGGCTCGACGCCGCGGTCGCACGCGTACGTGACGCAGAGCGGCAGATCGTCGCCGCCGGCGGTGCGCTCGAGCGACACCGTGGCGAGCTGCGCGGGTCCAAGCTGGCGCCCATCCTGTCGTCGATCTTCTCGGCCCGCATCGAGCTGAAGCAGCAGAACGATGCGGTCCAGTCCTTGCTCGAGCGACACGTCGAGCCGTTGCTGGCCCTCGCCGTCGCCGCGGGCGTTCGTCCGGCCCGCGACGTCACGCCATTCCTGCGCCACGCGTGGCGCCTCGTGCTCGAGAACCACCCGCACGATTCGATCGGTGGCTGCTCGGTCGACCTGGTCCACGAGGAGATGCCCGCGCGAACGCTGCGTGCCGTCGCCACGGGGCTCGGCCTGATCGAGGACCTGCGCACTGCAGTGGGCCTTGAAGGCATGGAGGTCGTCCATGACGCAGAGGGGCGCGGCGGAATCGTCGAGCGACCGGATGGCAGCGTCGTCGCCCTGGCGCCGAGCACGCCCGGACGGCTCGCGCCGGCGGTGGCGATCGATGCGACATCGAGCGTGACGCATGCCGACGACTCGATCGTGGCGGGCGACCTTGCCGTCCACGTCATCGACGGCGCGCTCCGGGTCGAGCTGCCCGGCGCCGCACCGGTCCGCATCGACTTCATCGATGAGGCCGATGGCGGCGACGAGTACGACGCGAGCGACCGGACCGGGAGTGCGCCGATCATCGCGCGCCTCGATCGCTGGTCCACACGACTGGTCGGGGACGGCCGGATCGCCGAGCTGGAGGCAGTCCACCTACTCGACCTGCCGGTGTCGCTCAGCGACGATCGCCAGTCGCGCTCGGCGGAGACGGTGCGACACGAGCTCGTCTCGCGCGTGCGCGTGAGCCCGGCAAGTTCCTTGGTGACGATCACGACCGAGTTCACGAACGCCGCCCGCGACCATCGCCTGCGAATCCGGGCAACTCCGGTCGCGGGTGTGGAAGCCGCGCCCGCCGCCGCGGACCACGTCGAGGCGCTCGGCCACTTCGCCGTCGTCGAGCGACCGCTCCGTCCTGCGCCGACCGCCACGAAGTGGTTCCAGGAGCCGCCGGCGCTGGACCATGCACTGGGTGCCGTCCGCATCGTGGACGCTGCCGGAGCATCGCTCGTCACGCTCGCCGGGCGCGGCCTGCACGAATACGAGGTGCGCGACGGCGCGCTCGAGATGACCCTCGTGCGATCGGTGGGCTTCCTCAGCCGCGATGACGTCGTCGGTCGCGAGTACCACTGTGGCCCGGCGCTCGCCGCGCCCGGCGCGCAGTGCCAGGGGCCGCGACGCCTCGAGCTGGCGATCGGTGCGGGCGCTGGTTCGGGAGGCAGCTTTGCTGCTGCACGGGCCTTCCTCGTCCCGCCGCTGCTCCTCGACCCGTTCACCGACGAGCGGCTGACCGAGTCGGGAGCGCAGGCCCGTCGCCACGACGTGGCCCTCGTGTCGCCGACCGACGCCGCAGCGCGCATCGACGCGCTCGGCATCGAGCTCGACGGCGACGACGTGGTGCCCTCGGCATGCAAGCTTGCCGACGACGGCTCCGGCGACCTCGTGGTGCGCTGGTGGGCGCCGACCACGGCGACCGCCCCGCGCGCTCGGCTGCGCATCGCCGCGCCCGTGCGGCGCGTGCTGCGTGCCCGCCTCGATGAGACGACGCTCGGACCGGCTCCCTTCGACGACGGCGTGGTCGACCTCGCCCTCAAGCCGGGCTCGATCGCCACGATCAGGATCCAGCTGGGCGAGTGAGGCGGGCCTGACCCAGGAACCCCGCGTGCCAAGCGGCGCTTGGCCGATGATGGGTCGTTTCCGACCGTATGTGGTCGCTGAGCGCCCATGATCGGCGGCGGGGCTGGTGATGGGTCGTTTCCGACCATATGCGGTCGCGGCGTGGCCGGTTTCGGCACTCCTGGAGCCTCACGCGCACCAGCGGGGGAATAGGTGCTTGTCTGATCCCGACTCCCCGTGGTTCACTGGAGCCAGTGCGACGCTTCCTCTTCATCGCTGTCATCTCCGCCCTGCTCGTCGGCTGCTTCGCCGGCGTCGCTTCCGCGCGGCTCGCCGCCTCGGACGATGGTCGCCCCGCCCGGGCACCGTTCGCGGTTCCCGCCACCGCGCCCAGCATCGATGCCGCGCAGCCCGGCGCCTACGGATTCCAGGCCTCGAGCAAGATCGCCGCGGCACTGCAGGCCACGTCCCGGCAGGCCACGCAGACTGCGACCCCGGAAGCCGCAGGTGCCTCGATCACGATCACCGCGGTCGTGCTGCCGACCGTCACCGTCGTGCTCGATGAAGCTGGCGTGGTGGTCGAGATCATCACCAACACGCCAGACCGATCGGCGACGGGTGCGATGTACCTGTTCCGTCGCGGCACCGACACGGGTCCTGCCGTCGAGCTCGACGCGGCGACATGGCGTTCGGCTCGACACGCGCTCGCCCGCACCGCTGCTGGCACCGGCACGATCTACACGCGCTGAGCGCTGCTCGCGGTCCGCACGCTCGGCAGTACACTGCCCCGCGTGACCACACCTCTTGAGTTCCTGCCGGGCATCTGGCGCCTGCCGATCCCACTCCACGTCCGCAGCGAGCCGGTCAACGTCTGGATCCTGCGTGACCCCGACGGTGCGCTGACGCTGTTCGACACCGGCATCCACGCCGGTGCAGCCGAGCTGTGGCCGGCGGCGCTCGAGGCGATCGGCCATGTCCCGTCGGACGTGCAGCGACTGGTCGTCTCCCATCACCATCCGGACCACCTCGGCGGCACGCGCGCCCTGCACGAGCTCACGGGCGCGCCCGTGTTCGCCTCGGCGGCGACGATCGCCAAGGCCCCACGCGTCTGGGGCGACGCCGGGCGCATGGAGACCTACTTCGCCGAGCTCCAGCTGCTGCTCGACTGGCACGGCTTCCCCGCCGACGTCGCGGCAGCGCTCGGTGACGAGGCCGCGGTCGCCAAGCTCGCCGTCCAGCTGGCGCCACCGGACGCGTGGACCGAGCTCGAGCCCGGCGCGGAGATCGAGACCCGAGGCCACACGTGGGAGGTCATCCCGACGCCGGGCCACGCCGACGGCCACATCGCCCTGCATGCGCCCGCGTCCGGCCTGCTGCTCGCAGCGGACCACCTGCTGGAGCGCATCTCACCGGCGGTCGGGCTCTTCCCGCACCACGATCCGGACCCGCTCGGCAGCTACATCGACTCGCTCGAGCGCGTCGCGCAGCTCGACGTCTCGACAGTCCTGCCGGGCCACGGCGCGCCGTTTGCGGGTGCGCGCGAGCGGCTCCGTTTCCTCGTCGATCACCACGTCGAGCGGATCGACCAGTGCGTCGCGGTCGTACGCGCGACCGGCGGTGCGACCGCGTACGAGGTGGCACGCTCCGTCTTCAGTCGCGTGTTCGAGCGTGCGGTGCTCGACGCACCCAACCAGCGCTTTGCCACGACCGAATCGCTCGCCCATCTCGAGCGTGCGCGCGCTGCGGGAGTGCTCGAGCAGCGACAGGACGAAGATGGAATCACGCGGTATATCGCCATTGACGCTTGAGGTGTCCGCAGCGGTAGGGTAGCGTGCAGCCATGCTCGACGGAATCGTCATTTTCCTGCACGTCATCTTCTCCATCCTCCTCATCACCCTGGTGCTCATGCACTCGGGCCGTGATTCGGGGCTCGGCTCGATCGGCGGCGCCGCTGGTCAGGGTGGGGGACAGCACGTGATGGAGCGCAATCTCGATCGCCTCACGGTCATCGTCGCGCTCCTGTACCTGGTCACCACGCTGGTGCTCCAGCGCATCTTCCAGTAACCCGAGCTCGCCCCCTCGCGGATCGACCGCGATTCAGAGCGTACGAGAAACGTTCGATCAGCGAGCGAATGGCGCGAAAACGCCAGTTTCCTGAACTACGAGCGTTCAGCATCGGTACGGTTGGGTAGATGCCCGTCGAATCGGTGCCGTAGGGCGCCAAGCGTGGTCAAATCTCCAGGAGGCAATTTCGTGTCCGTGAACCTTCGAAAGATCGGGGCAACCCTCGCGGTGCTCGCCAGCGCGGCGTTCATCGCAGCTGGTTGTGGTGGCGACGATGAGGGCGGCGGCGGCAGCTCCGACCTGGCAGCCAGCCAGGACCTCGTCATCCAGATCGGCGACGAGACCGAAGCAGGCGTGTTCGATCCGCCGAAGACCAGCTACCTCGATACGGTGAACCGCAACAGCGCGCTGTTCGCGGCCCTCTATCGCTACAACGACGACGCCTCCGAGCTCGTCCCGTACGCAGCAGCTGACCTCCCCGAGATCAGCGAGGACGGCCTGACCTACACCGTCAAGCTCCGCGACGACGCCTCCTGGAGCGACGGCAAGGCGCTGACCGCGGACGACCTCGTCTACGGCATCCAGCACGCGCTGGACCCGGCGACGGGTGCCTACTTCGCGTCCTTCATGCTCGACATCGTCGGTGCGTGTGAGTTCAACTCCGGCAAGGATGCAGCCAAGAACTGCACCGACCGCGAGCTGACGGACGGCAAGCCCGAGTCGATCGGCGTGACCGCGACCGACGACCAGACGGTCGAGTTCAAGCTCAACCGTGTCGTGCCGTGGTTCGACCAGCTCATGACCCTGCAGACGTTCACGCCGCTGCGCCGTGACGTGATCGAGAAGTTCGGCGACGACTGGACCGATCCGAAGAACATCGTCACGAGCGGCCCGTTCACGCTGGCCTCGTACAAGCCCAAGAGCGAGATCGTCGTCACCAAGAACGACGAGTTCTGGGGCGCCGACGACGTCGAGCTCGACAAGATCACGTTCCGCATGATCTCCGAGCCGAAGACGGCCTACCGTGAGTTCGAGCGTGGACGCATCGACATGGCGTTCCCGCGTACGGCGATCGATGCTGCTGACGTTGCCAAGGTGAAGACCGAGGACTTCTACGTCTCCGCGCCTTCCACCGAGACGCAGTACGCATACATGAACACGCGTTCGCCCGAGCTCGCCGATCCGAAGGTCCGCCAGGCGATCGCCATCGGCATCGACCGACCGAGCCTCGTCGAGAACGTCACCCAGCGCGGTGACAAGCCGATGAACACGATCACGCCGAGCGGCATCCCGAACTACGACGTCATGGCGCAGGGTTCGCAGGACTTCATCGGTGCGGAGGATGGCCCGAACATCGACAAGGCCAAGGGCCTGCTCGAAGAGGGTGGCTGGGACGCCAACGACACGATCGACGTCTACTTCTCGTCGGACTCCGGCAGCGCGACCCAGGTCGCTGAGCAGATGCAGAGCGACCTCGCCAAGATCGGCGTGAAGCTCGAGCTGAAGCCCACGTCGGGTGACGTCCTGTCGACGGTCGGGTTCGGCATCTCGCCGGTCAAGGAGAGCGTCAACATCGTCCTCCAGGGCTGGGTTGCCGACTACCTCGACGGCCAGAACTACTACCAGCTGTTCACCTGTGATGCAGTCGACGTCGGCCTGAACACCGCCAACTACTGCAGCGAGGACTACGACAAGCTGTACGCCGAGGCACTCAAGACCGTCGACGCCGATGATCGTGCCCAGATCTACAAGGAGCTCGAGGCGAAGCTGACCGGTCCGGACGGCGACATGCCGGCCGCACCGCTCTACCAGCCGACCAACGACACCGTCGTCGCGACGTACGTGAAGCAGGGTGGCGAGAAGTTCAAGATCGCCTCCACCGGCCTCATCTACTACGACGACCTCTCGATCACGGCCGACAAGGACAGCTAGGTCGCTGAAGATCTCGTTGGAGCCCCGGGGGGCGTGGCAGGCCGAGCTGGCCGGCCACGCCCCCCGACTCCATCAACCTGACTGACGCTCCCGTCGATTCGGCGGATTGACGTCAGTTCAGGTTGGGTACCTTTCCCACGGTCGCCGACCATGGATTCACCACTTCGACGGGAGCTTGATGTTCGCCTACGTGCTGCGCCGGGCGCTCTGGTCCGTCCCGGTCATCCTCGTATCCACCTTCCTCGCGTTCGCGCTCGTGAAGGAGATGCCGTCGGAGCCCTTCACCGACAACCCGAAGCTCGCGCCCAGCGTGCGCGACAACCTGCGTGAGCTCTACGGTCTCGACGACCCGTACCTCAAGCAGTACGCCGACTTCGTGACCGACCTCGTCCAGGGCGACTTCGGCCTGTCGACCAAGCCCGGGCACCGCGAGGTGCGCGAGGTCATCACCGAGACGCTGCCGACGTCGATGCTGCTCGGTGCGTGTGCGTTCGCCTTCGCGGCCTTCATCGGCATCGGATTAGGGGTGATCTCCGCACTCAAGGCGAACGGCATCACCGACTACGTGATCACGTTCTTCGCGACGATGGCGTTTGCCTTACCGAGCTTCGTGGTCGCCACGCTGTGGGTTTCGGGCAAGATCTATCTTCCGCCGCCGATCGGCACGCTCCAGTTCGAGTTCCCCTATGGGTGGGACTCCTGGGGCGACCGGATCGGTCCGATCCTCGTGCTCGGGCTGTCGATCATGCCGTACTTCACGCGCCTGGTCCGGTCCTCGATGCTCGAGGCGCTCCAGCAGGAGTACATCACCACGTCGCGCGCCAAGGGCCTGTCCTGGCGGCGCACGGTCGTGCGCCATGCGCTGCGCAACTCGATGATCCCGACGGTGATCAACGCGGGCCCGCTCTTCGCCTTCGTGCTGACCGGCTCGTTCATCATCGAGCGGATCATGATCGTGCCGGGCGTGGCTGACCTGTTCATCGATGCATTCGACAGCCCGGTGGATTCGCGCATGGTGCTCGCCACCACGGTGCTGCTGTCGGTGCTCATCGTCGTGCTCAACCTCATCGTCGACATGATCGTCGCGGTGTTGGACCCGAGGATCGCCCGTGACTGACGAGCGCAACCAACAGGACGTGCCGCCCGAGCCCAGCGAGGTCGCCGACCTGCGGCTCGAGGCCCAGGGCGAGCTCAGCACGCTGGCCGGCAACTGGGGCGCGCGCCTTGCCTCGTTCGACGCTGCCAGCGCTGGTGGCGTCGCCGGCGAGCAGCGGTCGCTGCTCCAGGATGCCGGACGCCGCTTCGCCCGCAACCGTAGCGCGATGGTGGGCCTGTTCGTGCTGCTCGTCTACGTTATTCTGGCGATCTTCGTGCCGATCCTGCAGGACACCGCCCCGGCGACAGCGATCGACTACGACAACAAGCAGCTGTCGCCGAGCTGGGCGCATCCCTTCGGCACCGACCCGCAGGGGCGCGACATCTGGCTGCGTGCCTGGATCGGCGCGCGCATCTCGCTCTCGATCGCATTCACCGTCTCGCTGGTGATCCTCGCGGTGGGCATCACCTACGGCGCCGTCAGCGGCTACGTCGGCGGGCGCGTCGACAGCACGATGATGCGCTTCCTCGACGCGCTCTACGGCCTGCCGTACCTGCCGTTCGCGATCATCATGGTCTCAGTGCTGTCGAGCAAGTTCCCGGACGCGCCGCCGATCGTCTACATGGTGCCGGCGCTGTCGATCACCGCCTGGTTCACGGCGGCGCGCATCATGCGTGGCCAGATGCTGAGCCTCAAGCAGAACGACTTCGTCGAGGGTGCGCGCGCCGCAGGAGCGAACGGCTTCCGCATCGTGTTCCGCCACGTCGTGCCGAACACGATCGGCGTGATGATCGTCGTCATCTTCCTCGAGGTGCCGAACGCGATCCTGGGCGAGGCGTTCCTCTCGTTCCTCGGTCGGGGCGTGCAGCCGCCGGATCCGTCGTGGGGCGTGCTGGCGCAGAATGGCTACACGTACGCAGATGCGCAGCCGCCGCTGCTGTGGGTGCCGGCGCTGCTCATCGCGAGCACCGTGCTGGCGGCGATCGCCGTGGCGGATGGGTTGCGCGACGCACTCGACCCGCGAGGGCAGGTCCATTGAGCGTTGCCGCGAAAGCGTGACGAAACGGCGTGCTCCGGCCGATACTCTGGAGCGGGAGACAGGGGAAGGGCGAGACAATGGCATTGCTGGAAGTTCGGGACCTGAAGGTCCAATACCAGACGCGCGCGGGGGTCGTGAAGGCCGTCGATGGCGTGTCGTACTGGGTCGACGAGGGCGAGACGCTCGGCATCGTCGGGGAATCCGGCTGCGGCAAGAGCCAGACGTCGCTCGGCCTGATGCGCCTGATCAAGGCGCCGGGCACGGTCGCCGGTGGCGAGGTCCTCTTCGATGGACGTGACCTGACCAAGATCTCCGAGGAGGAGATGCAGGCGGTCCGCGGCAACGAGATCGCGATGATCTTCCAGGACCCGATGACGTCGCTCAATCCGGTGCTGAAGATCTCGACGCAGCTGACCGAGGGCCTCATCCACCACAAAGGGATGACCAAGGACCAGGCGACGGCGCGCGCGCTCGAGCTGATGAACGCCGTGCAGATCCCGGCCGCCAAGGAGCGCCTGAGCCAGTACCCGCACCAGTTCTCCGGTGGCATGCGCCAGCGCGTGATGATCGCGATGGCGCTGGCCTGCAATCCGCGCGTGCTGATCTGCGACGAGCCGACCACCGCGCTCGACGTGACGATCCAGGCGCAGATCCTGCAGCTGATCGCCGACCTCCAGAAGGAGTTCGGCACGGCCGTCATCATGATCACCCATGACATGGGCGTCGTGGCCGAGGTCGCCGATCGTGTCGCGGTGATGTACGCCGGCCGGATCATCGAGCACGCACCGACGAACGAGATCTTCGACCACCCGCAGCACCCGTACACGGAGGCGCTGCTCAACTCGCTGCCGTCGCTCGAGGATGCCGTCGATGGTGGCGAGCGGCTCGAGTCGATTCCCGGCCTGCCGCCGGACCTCATCAACCCGCCGAGCGGCTGCCGCTTCAATCCGCGCTGCAAGTACCGCACGGCGATCTGCAGCGATCGCTTCCCGCCGCTCATCGCACCCGTCGATGGCGACGAGGAGCACACCGCGGCGTGCTGGCATCCCGCCATCGAGCGCGTTGAGTTCGGCCTCGTGCCGCGTCGCCAGGGAGGCATGGCATGACCCAGCAATTCACCCCCGGAACCGGCGCCCCGATCGGCGCGCCCCAGCTCGAGCGCAGCGGTCCTGACTACTCGTCGGCACCGATCCTGCAGGTCCGGAACCTCAAGAAATACTTCCCGATCAAGAAGGGTGCGCTCTTCGCCAAGCACGTCGGCGACGTGAAGGCGGTCGATGACGTCAGCTTCGACCTGTGGCCCGGCGAGACGCTCGGCGTCGTGGGCGAGTCCGGCTGTGGCAAGTCGACGACCGGCCGCGCCATCCTGCAGCTGCACAAGCCGACCGCGGGCAGCGTCGTCTTCCAGGGCGAAGAGCTCACGACGATGTCGAGCCAGCGGATGCGCAGCGTGCGCCGCGACCTGCAGATCGTCTTCCAGGACCCGTACGCGTCGCTGAACCCGCGCATGACGGTCGGCAACATCATCTCCGAGCCGCTGGTGATCCACAAGATCGGCGACAGCAGCTCGCGGACGGCTCGCGTTCGGGAACTGCTCGACATCGTCGGCCTGAACCCGGCGTTCACGAACCGCTACCCGCACGAGTTCTCCGGTGGCCAGCGCCAGCGCATCGGCATCGCGCGGGCGCTGGCCCTGCAGCCGAAGCTGATCATCTGCGACGAGCCGGTGTCGGCGCTCGACGTGTCGATCCAGGCGCAGGTCATGAACCTGCTCGAGGACCTGCAGACCGAGTTCGACCTGACCTACATGTTCATCGCGCATGACCTCGCGGTCGTGAAGCACGTGAGCGATCGCGTCGCGGTGATGTACCTCGGCAAGATCGTCGAGATCGCCGAGGCGGACAAGCTCTACGAGGATCCGCAGCACCCGTACACGCAGGCGCTGCTCAGCTCGATTCCCGTCGCCGACCCCGAGGTCGCGCGCCGCAAGGACCGCATCGTCCTCAAGGGCGACGTGCCGAGCCCGGCGAATCCGCCACCGGGCTGTCCCTTCCACGTGCGTTGCTGGAAGGCGCAGTCGATCTGCAAGCAGACGATGCCGCCGCTCGAGATGAAGGACGGCGACCCGGGTCACCAGATGGCATGTTGGTTCCCCGGGCCCGATGGCGCGCCGGGCACGATCACGCCGGCGAAGATCATCGCGGAGATCCAGGCCGAGCGGGCTGCGGGGATCGGCAAGCCGGTGGTGCGTGCGAGCAAGGCGTCGCAGGGCACCGGCGGTGTGGATCCGACGACTGGGTTGCCGCCGCATCCGGGACAGTAGTTCGGGAGGTTGGTAGCCGCGGGCGCGCGTCGACGGCGCGTTCCGGGAGCCGGGGCGACCCTCGCTCCTGCTCGGGGCCGTCGCCCCTTGGCTGGCGGCATCCATGCCGCCAGAGCTCCCGTCACGCGCCGTCGACGCGCGCCCACGGCGTGGAATCACGTCGTTACCGATGCGGTGGAGCACGCTTGTAGCCATATGGGCGGCAAGGCGGCGACTCCTCCGTCGAGCTGCTCCGGGTCGACCTGGGGATGGTGTGTGCGCGAGCGTGGCGCGAGTGGCGCGAGGCGTGGCGGCTGAGTCACGCATACGACGACTCCGCCGCCACACTTCCGCGGGGCTGTTGCAGGTGTGGCGGCTGAGTCACGCATACGACGACTCAGCCGCCACACCTCGCGAGTGGGGACGGGCGGCACCTCAGCGCCGGACCGGTGGCTGGGGCGGGGGCACGCCGCGCTGCGCGCGGAGATGGTGGGAGATGGCGCCGGGAAACGGCGTGGGAATCGGGGAAACGGCCCCGAGACGCAGCGAAGGCGCCCCGGGGGACGCCTTCGCAACTCATGCGCACGAGTGGACTCGAACCACCACGACCTTTCGGCCACCAACCCCTCAAGCTGGCGCGTCTACCAATTCCGCCACGTGCGCGAGGAATTGGGAGAAGTATAGCGTCCGGGGTGATCGGGTACCATAGGGAACATATGTTCGATTCCTCGACAGCCGTTCCAGTGCTCACCGACCGACAGCGGGCCGTGCTCGATGTCCTGCTCTCCTACTCGGGGGAACACGGATATCCGCCCACCGTCCGCGAGATTGGAACCATCCTCGGGCTGACCTCCAGCAGCACGGTGCATTCGCACCTCGCGGCGCTGGAGCGCGCGGACATCATCGAGCGCGACCCGACCAAGCCGCGTGCGCTCAAGTGGGGGCCGGCAGCGGCGTCGTTCGGCGTCGACGTCGGCGCGGCATTCTCGGGGAACTCGAGCTTGGGCGGATCGGGATCGGTCGCGAGTGGCGACGTCGATTCCGAGGGCAGCGTGTCGATCCCGCTGCTGGGTCGCGTGGCGGCCGGAGCGCCGATCCTGGCGGAGGAGCATCTGGAGCAGTACGTTCCGGTGCCGCGCCAACTCACGCGTTCCGGCGAATCGTTCCTGCTCAAGGTGCAGGGCGACAGCATGATCGGCGCGGGCATCCTCGATGGTGACTGGGTCGTCGTGCGCCAGCAGCGTGAGGCACGCGATGGCGAGATCGTCGTCGCGCTCGTCGGTGACGACCAGGACGCCACCTGCAAGCGGCTCGGCCGTGAAGGTGGTCGGGTCGCGCTGTTCAGCGAGAACCCCGACTACGCGCCGATCGTGCCGGACGCCTGCCAGATCATCGGCGCTGTGACCGGGGTCATGCGCGCCCTCTAGCTCCGACCGCGGCGCTGCCTGCCTCCACAACGAAATCACGCTAGGCGCGCGCGTCGACGGCGAGTGAAGGGAGCTCTGGCGGCATGGATGCCGCCAGGAAGGGGCGACGGGCCCGAGCAGGAGCGAGGGTCGCCCCGGCTCCCTGCACGCGACGTCGACGCGCGCGCTCCACGACACCACGACGTCGGCTGCATTCCTGCGACGGTAATCCGTCGCTTCCTGCATGAGATCCAACGTGACTTTCGTCGCTCAAGGCATCCTCCACGATGCCGAACCGATGGGGGTCATGCAGAATCTCACGCTTCACACTCCCGTTCGTATCGTCCTGCTCGCCCTCGTTGCCTGTCTCCTCGGAGTCGGCGTCTTGTGGGCCGATGGCCTCCGACGCGCAGACCGCATCGTCGAGCCCAACCGCCTCACCCCAACGCAGGCCCTGAAGGCCGAGGCCGCGCCCGGCGCGCTCGTCGCAGCTGGCTCGCCGGCCGACGCCGCTCCCGAGGCCACTGCGCCGGTGACCGAACCCGCGACCGAGCCGGTCGCGGAAGTCATCCCGACTCGCGGCGGCGTTGCGTGCGCCACGCCGCACAAGGTTGCACTGGTTCCCCGTGAGCTGCCGATCAGCGCCGTCCCGGGCGGCGCCCGCGTCGGTACGATGCCGGCCTCGAGCAAGTACCTGCGCGCATCCACCACGGCGTGGGTGCAGGCAGTCAGCGCCGATGGCGCGTGGGGACGCGTCACCGTGCCGTGGGGCAAGCCCGTCAACCGTGCTGGCTGGATCCCGCTCGCGGGCCTGCGCATGGGCTCGACCCGCACGATGGTCGTTGCCGACCTCTCCGACCGTGTGCTGCGCGTCTTCCGTGGGTGCCGCCAGGTGATGGAGGTCCCGAGCGCCATCGGTGCCAGCGGCTCGCCGTCGCCGACCGGACGCTTCTGGGTGACCGACCGCGTCGCGGTGCCTGCCGGCCAGTCCTACTTCGGCAGCTACGCATTCGGCCTGTCGACGATCCAGCCGAGCCCGCCCCAGGGTTGGACTGGCGGCAACCAGATGGCGATCCACGGCACCAACGCACCCGGATCGATCGGCACACCGGCGAGCGCAGGCTGCCTGCGCGTGAGCGAGGACACCCTCGCCAAGCTGCGCCCGCTGCTGCGGCTCGGCACACCCGTCGTCATCCAGCCGTAGCGGCCAGCTATCGCGCACGGCGTCGGCCTGCGATGATTCGACCATGAGCAATGGCGGACAGCGCGGTGGATCAGGCGGCGGCCAAGGCGGCAGCGGCGGTCAGGGTGGAAGCGGCGGCCAGGGCGGCAGCGGCGGAAGCGGCGGCCAAGGTGGTGGCGGCGGCGGACGTCGTCGTGGCGGCGGTGGCGGACGTCCATCCGGTAGCGGCGGCTCAGGCCCGCGTCGCGGTAGCGGCGGCGGAGCTGGAGGACACGGCGGCAACGTCCGGCGTGGTCCCGATGGCAAGCCACTTCCGACCAACGCCGGCGCGCAGCAGCAGCCGATCGAGATCGCCGTACGCGCAAGCCGCAATGCGATCAAGCGCCATGCCGAGGGGCTCAAGGACGACCAGGTCAAGCTGGCCTGTCGCAGCCTGCTGATCGCCCTGCACGGCAACCTCGACCGCGCCGAGAATCCGGGCGAGATCTTCGCCCTGCTCGAGCAGGTGCAGCACGTCCTGCACGCGACGCGGCGCGATGAGTCGCAGCTGCCCGTCGCGGTGCGCGCAGTCGTTGGCTTCGCGACGGAGACGCCCGTCCGCCAGCGCGAGGTCGGCGAGCTCGTGCGCCAGCTGCTGCGCCACCTCTACGCGCTCAGCTCCGACTTCATCCCGCGTCAGGCGCGCGACGACGGACGCTTCCGCGCGGAAGCGGTGCTCGACCTGATGGGCGTCATCGCCCGCGAGTACCTGTCCGACAAGGACTTCGACGCGCTCCGAGCCTAGGGCTGCGCGCTCGCCCCGCTATTCCTCGCCGAGCAGCGCCTGGATGCGATCCAGCGCTGCCTTCCAGTGCGTGCGCATCTGCTCGCGCTGGGGCTCGTGGGGAATGCGTTCCTGATGCAGGCCGACGACTGCGCGGCCGCCCTCACCACTGACCGTCAGCTGGATCGTCGATCCCTCGGGCAGTCGCGGGCCCAGCGTGCGCAGTCGGATGTGGCTGCCGGCCTCGTAGCTGCGGACCTCGAACTGCTCGCGGCTCGGCATGTCGAGCACGTCGCCCGCTGCAGGGCCGCCCTCATGCATGCCGTGCCACCACTCGTTGGGCGCTTCGCCCAGCCACGCCTCGGCGCCCTCGACTGATGCGATTCGGTCCCACACGCGGGTGGGGGAGGAGCGGAAGGTGCGGCGCGTCCCGATCTGGAACGTACCGTCCGCGGTCTCGCCCGTGACGCGACGTCCGATGTGGCGCTCGAAGCTCACCGTCACCTGCTGCTTCCACCAGCCGGTGGGCAGGTTCGCCTCCTCGTCGAGCAGCTTCACGATCGACGGATGATCGAGGTCCTGGGCGTCGTGGTGCTCGAGCCAGTGGAACCAGCTCTCCCAGTCCTTGCCCGTTGCCTCACGCACCGCTTCGTCCGATGTACCGGGTTGGCCATGTGTGACGTCAGCCATGTCCACTCCTTCGACTTGCGTGCTTGCCCTGTCTAGTACCCATCGGCAGGAAATCAATTGCGAGGAGCGGGCCTGTAAGCCGGATTCTGTACCACCTCCGAAAAGGTGGCGATGACCATCCATCTGGGTCGCATGTCGCCATGCGCCTCGAGCCGTGACCCGGGACTCAGCGGGCAGCCTCATCGTCCCTGTTCTCGTTGCACCGGGTGGGGTTTACCGAGCCACCTGCGTTGCCGCAGGTGCTGGTGCGCTCTTACCGCACCGTTTCAACATCACCTGTGCTGCTGCCGAAGCTGCAGCCATCGGCTGTCTGCTTTCTGTTGCACTGTCCGTCGCGTTGCCGCGCCCAGGAGTTACCTGGCACCCTGCCCTGCGGTGTCCGGACTTTCCTCGTCCGTGCCCTGTGTTGCCACCTGACGCGTCCGCGGTCATCCAGCCCGCTCCTCGCCGGGGCATCGTACCGCACGACCGAGCCGTGCGTCAGCGATCCGCGCCCTGCCACAGCCGTGCATGGAAGGCCGTGGCGACGCGCTCCGAGCGCGCGATGGCGTCCTCTGCCACGGGCCCAGCATGGAGTTCCCGGACGGTGCTCGACCACATCGCGAGCCAACGCTCGAAGTGCTGGCGCGTGAGCGGGACCTGGGCGTGGAGCTGCGCATGTGGCACGAACGCGCCGCCGCCGTAGCTGCGGCTCCCGAGCAGCACCGTCTCCCAGAAGTCGCACATCGTCGGCAGGTGCGCCGCGAGGTCGAGCTGGGCGACGTCGACGAAGACCGGCCCGAGCAGCTCGTCCTGGAAGGCACGACCGTAGAAGGTCGTGACGAGGTGGGCGATGTCTTCGCGAGTAGCGATGTCGGATGTCATGGGCCCGCCCGTGGGGTCGTTGGTGGCGGGACCCGGGCGTTGCGGCCCAGCAGCCACGACGTCAGCCCCGTGACGAGCGAGCGCTCGGCGTTCGGGGTCGCATTCCCTTGGTACTCACGGGCGACATTGTAGGCGTTGTTGGCGTTGCCGGCATGCATGGAGGTCGCTCCGATCGCGCCCTTCACGTGATCGGCGCCACCTGCGATCCGGTCGGCCCGGACCTGTGTTGCCGCGAGCGAGGAGATCTCGTCGCGCGCCTCACGCGCGACGACCGCGGCTGCGTCGAGCTGGGCGTGTGCGCGCTGGACGGTCGGCGTCAGCGGCGTCGGTGCGAGCTGCTCGGCGATCCGTGTCCGCTGCTTCGCGGTGGTCGCCAGCTCGACCACGTCGTCGAGCCCGCGCGAGAGGGCCGAGGCGCTGATCGTCTCCTCGGAGACCTGCACCGCGAGCTGCTGCGCCTTGGCGGTCGTATCGCCTGCGGTCGTGCGCGCCGCTGCGGCCGCGCCGGCGGTCTGAGGCGCTCGGAGGGTCGGTGCGAGCTGTGCGACCTCGTCCACGTGCGCCGTCGCGCCAGCGGCGTGCGCCGCCACGTCGTCGAGGCGCTGCGTGACGACGCCGACCGCCGATGCATTCGCTGCGGCGGCACGTTTCGCCGCGGCACTGCCGATCGCGCCCACGCCGATCGGCGCGAAGCCGAGCGCGGAGAGCGCGAGGTCCTTGTTGGAGGCGGTGCCCTGCGTCCATCGCACGGAGGTGTCGGCGAAGTTGGCGCCTGCGATCACCGTGCTGGCGGCCACGACCGGTTTCTGGGCGGCGATCATCGCCTTGCCGAGCCCGGTTGCGCCGAGCGAGGCGCGAACCGAGTGCACCGAGGCGTTGGCTGCCTTCATGTGCAGGCCGATCGGCATCTCGGCGACCGCATCCTTGGCGTGTCGCACGCTGGCGACGCCGACGCGCGCGAGCTGGACCGCGCTGGATCCGACCTTGCCCGAGGCTGCGATCGGGGCGGCGAAGCTCGCCACGCGTGACGTGAGCGAGCCGCCGGCCTTCGCCGCGGCAGCGCCTCCCTTGATCGGGGCGGCGAGCAGCAGGGCACTCGTACCGACCCAGAAACCGATCTCGGCCTTGTTGCCCCACGCCCAGCGGCCTGCTGATGCGACGCTGTCGAGTGCGGCGTTGGCGAGTGGGCGTTGAGTCGCGCTGGGCGCGTCAATAGTGGTCATGCTGGCGAGTCCCTCGGGGGTCGTCGATGCGGTTCGGCGTGCATCGATCGACCCCAGCGTGTGGTGAATGCCGGGTCGCGTCAACGGGGACCCGGCGCCGTGCTGCGGCACGGAGGGCGCTGCACGCGGTACCATTCCTCGGGAGCGGCGCGCTGCGTTGGTCCCTCGATCACTCGACAAGGACCCGACTTCTTCCATGCGCCACGCCGACCTTCCCCTCGCCCTGACCTTCGACGACGTCCTGCTCGTCCCCCAGCGCTCCGACATCGCGAGCCGCCGCGACGTGGACACGACCGGGCGCATCACGCCGAACATCTCGCTCGCCGTGCCGATCGTCGCCGCGAACATGGACACCGTCACCGAGGTGCGCATGGCCATCGCTATGGCGCAGGCCGGCGGCATCGGCATCATCCACCGCTTCCTGACGATCGAGGAGCAGGCCGAGCAGGTGCGCAAGGTCAAGCGTGCCGAGAGCCACGTGATCGAGCACCCCTGGACGATCGGTCCCGACGCCTCCGTGCTCGACATGCTGCGTGAGCTCGACTCCCATGGCGTCAACGGACTGCCGGTCGTCGATACCGACGGGACGCTGCTCGGCCTCGTCACGCGCCGCGACCTCGTCGCCAGTGGCCTCGAAGGTGACGTGCGCCAGGCGATGACCGTCCGCGACAAGCTCATCGTCGGCACGCCCAAGACGAAGCTCGGCGAAGCGCGCGACCTGATGGCCAAGGGCCGCGTCGAGAAGCTGCCGATCGTCGACGACGCCGGCAAGCTCGCGGGCCTCATCACGATGAAGGACCTCGCGCACCTCGACCTGTACCCGCTCGCGACCAAGGACGCGCGTGGTCGCCTGCGCGTCGGCGCCGCCGTCGGCGTGCGCGGTGACTACCTCGACCGTGCACGCGCGCTGGCCGAGGCCGGCTGCGACGTGCTCTGCCTCGACATCGCACACGGCCACGCCGAGCATGCGATCGAGGCGACGCGCGAGCTGCGCCGAACCGTCGACATCGAGATCATTGCCGGCAACGTCGCCACCGCCGAAGGCGCGCGCGACCTGATCGCCGCAGGTGCCCACGGCATCAAGGTCGGCGTCGGTCCGGGCTCGGTTTGCACGACGCGCCTCGTCGCGGGCGTCGGCGTACCGCAGCTGACGGCAATCATGGACGTCGCTCCCGTCTGCCACGAAGCGGGCATCCCGCTCTGCGGCGACGGCGGCATCCGCATGCCCGCTGACATGTCCAAGGCGATCGGCGCAGGCGCGGACACGATCATGGTCGGCAACCTCCTCGCAGGTACCAGCGAGAGTCCCGGCACGCTGCTCAAGCGCGATGGCCGCACCGTCAAGGTGCACCGCGGCATGGCAAGCGGTGGTGCGATGCAGCGCCGCACCGAGATGGACGCCGCCGCCAACCGCGACGGTGACCAGGGCACCCCGACGCTCGAGACCCGTTGGCTGCTCGGCCGCGAGACCGACGCCGGTGAATTCGGCCAGGTCGTCGCCGAGGGCGTCGAAGCCGTCGTGCCCTACCGCGGCGACACGCACACCGTGCTCAATGAACTCGCTGGTGGCCTGCGCAGCGCGATGAGCTACTCGAACGCACGCACGGTGCCGGCCTTCCATGCCTCCGCCAGCTTCGTCCGCATCACCGCCGCGGGCCAGGTCGAGAGCCGCCCGCACGACGTCGAGGTCTGACGCCGACAGCATGACGGCGCACCTCGCTGTCAGCGCACGAGGTGGAGCCGCTTCGCCGCGAGCTCGATGGTCGCGGTCATGCCCCACTCGAAGTTGACGTGGTCGGCCTCGATGCCGTCACCGAAGATCGTGCCACCCGATTCCATGCGTGACGTGATCCGCACCGCGGCCTCGCTGCCGGGTTCGACGATGCCTTCCACGAGCGAGGTGCCGGTCGTCGGGCTCGGGAACGCCTCGCGCACGAAGTAGGCGAGGCGTGCGTCGACCGGCGCCGGCAGCACGAGCTCGGAGCGGTGGTCGCGATGGATCGACCGGCCCCAACCAGTCGCGCCGGTTCCGGTGACCACGAGCACGCCGGACGACGA
>JAOPYV010000094.1 GCA_025964435.1 Thermoleophilia bacterium
CACACCAAATCAGACCTCGACGCCATCGCCGACTCACTCAACGGACGACCTCGACAGACACTCGACTGGATGACACCATCCGAGAAGCTCAACCAGGTCCTCGTTGCACTCACCGGTTGAAACCGCCCACCCTCAGGTTCCTCACGTGCCACCAAACCAGCCGAACGTGCGATGAGCGAGCGCGGGGTGAGCGAGCGCGGGGTGGGCGAGCGCGGGGTGAGCGAGCGCGGGGTGGGCGAGCGCGGGGCGAGCGACGCGGGATCAGCTGAGTGCGGTGACGGCGGCCTGGCGGCCTGCGGCGTCGATGGCGCGGGCGGCGTCGAGGGAATCTGGTGTGGGCTGGTCGCCAACGGACGTCAGCGCGTGCTCGACGATCTCGGCGATCTGCAGGAAGCCGAGCTGGCCGGCCAGGAAGGCCTCGACCGCGACCTCGTTGGCGGCGTTGAGCACGCAGGTGGCGCCGCCGCCCATGCGCGCGGCATCGCGCGCCAGCTGCAGGCAGCGGAAGGTCTCGAGGTCCGGCTCCTCGAAGCGCAGGGCCGGCATCGCGGCGAGGTCGAGGCGTCGCGCCGAGGCCACCTCCGGGCGCATCGGGTGGTGCAGCGCCCAAGCGATCGGCACGCGCATGTCAGGCCAGCCGAGGTGCGCGAGCAGCGAACCGTCGCGGTGGCGCACCAGCGCGTGCACGATGCTGTCGGGATGCACGATCGTCTCGACGGCGGACTCGTCGCAGTCGAACAGCACCATCGCCTCGATCAGCTCGAGCCCCTTGTTCATGAGCGTCGCCGAATCGATGCTGATCTTCCCGCCCATGTCCCAGGTGGGGTGCGCGAGTGCCTGCTCGACGGTGACGGCTGCGAGGTCGGCGCGCCCCCTGCCGCGGAACGGTCCACCACTGGCGGTCAGGACCAGCGACTCGACCTCCTCCGGGCGACTGTCGGCGAGGCACTGCTGCAAGGCGCTGTGCTCACTGTCGACCGGGATGATCGACGCACCCGTGCGATGCGCGACCTCGAGGCAGAGCTCGCCTGCCGCGACCAGGCTCTCCTTGTTCGCGAGCGCGACGTCGATGCCGCGCTCGAGCGCCGCGAGGGTTGCCGCAAGGCCAGCGAACCCGACCACGGCGTTGAGCACGAGGTCGGGCTGGGTCCTGTCGAGCAGCTCCTCGACGCTTGCGGCGACGTGGATGTCGCCGTCTCCCCCCGCCGTGCCGAGCATGGTGCGCGCCTGCTCCGCTGCCGCGTCGTCGGCCAGGTGGACGTCGTGCACGTCGAAGGCGCTGGCCTGACGCAGCACCGGCAGGAAGCTGGTGCCGGCCGAGAGGCCGACGAGCTGGAGGGGATCCTCCGAGCCGCGCGCTGCGGCCAGCACGTCGAGCGCCTGCTCGCCGATCGATCCGGTCGAGCCCAGCACGACGATGCGACGCGTCACAGCGCACCCGCGAAGAAGCAGCCGACGTACATCACCGGGATGGCCATCATGAGCGCGTCGACGCGATCGAGCACGCCGCCGTGCTCGCCCAGCAGCGAGCCGGAATCCTTGACCCCGGCGCTGCGCTTGAGCAGCGATTCGAAGAGGTCACCCATCGGCGTGACGAGCGCCACGGCGACGCCGATGCCGAGCGCCTCCCAGCCGGTGAGCACATGCTCGCCGCCGGTCTCCACGAGGAAGTGGCCGTACCACATGACGAACGTGCCGATCAGCACGCCGCCGACGAATCCCTCGACGCTCTTGTTCGGGCTGATCCGTGGTGAGAGCTTGTGCCGACCGATCGCGCGGCCCACGAAGTACGCGCCCGTATCGTTGAGGAAGACGCTGGCGATGAGCAGCAGGGTCAGGTCGAAGCCCGCCTCGGCCTGCCGCAGGATGACCACGAGCCCGGCTGCGGGTGCGAGGTAGACGACCGGGGCGAGCGTCGCGAGCACGGCGCCGAGTGGATCCTCACGATCGTTGCTGAGCCCCTGGAACACCATGATCAGCGGCACGACGGCGAGCATCGCGAGGAAGATGCCGACCTCCGACAGTCGCCACGCGAAGAGCGGCGCGAGCGCGACCGGCAGGAAGGCGGCCGGCACGAACGGACCCATGCGGCGAAGCATCGTGCACAGCTCGAGCGCGGCGATGCCGAGCGCGACCGACACGCTGACGGCCCATGCGATGTGCTCGCTGAATCCGCTCAGCAGCACCAGGTACAGGATCGGCACGCCGATCGCGGCCACGATGAGACGACTCTTCACGAGGCTCCAGCTTCCGTCAGTCGACCGCCGAATCGGCGTTCACGAGCTGCATACTCGACGAGCGCGGCGCGCAGGTCGGGCTCCGCGAAGTCGGGCCAGAAGGTGTCGGTAAAGACGAGCTCGGAGTATGCGCCCTGCCAGACGAGGAAGTTCGACGTGCGCTGCTCGCCGGCGGTGCGGATGATCAGGTCCGGGTCCGCGAGCTCGGGCCGGTACAGGTGGCGTCGCAGGCTGTCCTCATCGAGGCCGTCGACGCCGTCCTCGAGTACGGCAGCGCGTGCCGCGTCGATGATCTCGGCGCGACCGCCGTAGCCGAAGGCGATGCACAGCGTCATCGCGGTGCCGTGCTGGGTCAGCTCCTCCGCCCAGCGCATGCGCTCGCGGATCTCGTCGCCGAGCAGCTCACGCCTGCCCATGAAGCACATGCGCGAGTTGCGCTCGACCATGATCGGCGCCTCGCGCTCCACCAGCTCCATGAAGAGCTGCATGATGCCGGCGACCTCTTCCGGGTCGCGACCGAAGTTCTCGGTCGAGAAGCCGTAGACGGTCAGCTCGCGCACGCCCAGGTCGAGCGCTGCTTCCGTGATGTGGCGCAGCGCATCGCCTCCGGCCCGGTGGCCTTCGGTGACGCTGACGCCATGCGCCTCGGCCCACCGACCGTTGCCATCCATGATGATGGCGACGCGGGTACCCCGGGGCGCTGCGGCTTCGGAGGATGATGCCGGTGGCATCAGACCTCCATGACCTCCGCTTCCTTCGACTTGAGGGCGGAGTCGATGGAAGCGATGAACTCGTCGGTGATCTTCTGCACGTCGGTCTCGAAGTCGCGGAGCTGGTCCTCGGTCGCGTCGCCCGACTTGGCCGTGCCGATGGCGTCGCGGCGAATGTTGCGAACCGCGATGCGACCGTCCTCCGCCATCTTGCGCGCGAGCTTGACCATGTCCTTGCGCCGGTCCTCGGTCAGCTCCGGCACGGGCAGGCGGATCATCGTGCCGTCGCTCGCCGGGTTGAAGCCGAGGTCGGCTTCGGCGATGGCCTTCTCGATCTCCTTGAAGGCACCCTTGTCGAAGGGCGTGACCGTGAGCAGGCGCGGCTCGGGAGCACCGATCTGCGCGAGCTGGCGCAGCGGCGTCGGCGCTCCGTAGTAGTTGACCACGACGCGGTCGAGCAGCGCCGGGTTGGCTCGGCCCGTGCGCAGCGAGGTGAACTCGTGGCGCGTGGCGTCGACGGTCTTCTGCATTCGCTCTCGAGTGGTTCCGAGCAGGTCGTCACTGACGGCCATGGTCATGCCTCCTGGTGGGCGAGCGGCGGAGCAGCGGCATGCACGAGCGTGCCGATGTCCTCTCCACGCGCGATTCTGGTGATGACGTCGGATGCGTCCATGTCGAAGACGTGGATCGGCAGGTCGTGCTCGGCGAGGAGCGCGAATGCCGTCGCATCCATGATCTTGAGTCCGTGCACGAGTGCATCGCGGTGCGACACCTCCGGCAGGAAGCGCGCATCCGGGTTGGTGCGCGGGTCGCTGTCGAACACGCCCTGCACGCCGTTCTTGGCCATGAGCAGCGCGTCGGCGCCGATCTCGAGGGCGCGAAGTGCAGCTGCCGTGTCGGTCGTGAAGAACGGGTTGCCGGTGCCACCGGCGAAGACGACGACGCGGCCGCGGTCGAGGTGGTGCAGCGCCTTGGCGCGGATGAACGGCTCGGCGACCTCGTGGACGGGCAGTGCGCTCATGACGCGCGCAGGTACTCCTGCTCCCTCGAGGCCATCCTGCAGCGGAAGCGCGTTGAGGATGGTGGCGAGCATGCCCATGTAGTCGCCGGTCGCGCGGTCCATGCCGAGCTCGGCCTGGCTGGCGCCCCGCAGGAAGTTGCCTCCCCCGACGACGACGGCGACCTGGACGCCTTCGGCACGCAGCTCGGCGACCTGGGCCGCAACGGCACGCACCTGCTCCATGTCGACGCCGGCGCGCTGGTTGCCCATCAGGGCCTCGCCGCTGAGCTTGAGCAGTACTCGACTCCAGCGGGCTGTGGTGGTGGTTTCGGTCATTGCGTTCGAAAGCCTATCTGAGTGGGTCCGGGCGCGGGGTGCGCCGGGCCGTGGCAGGTACGCCGAGGGCCGGCATCGCTGCCGGCCCTCGGGAATCACGAATCACTCTGTCGTCGCGCTGGACTAGCCCTTGATCGCGAAGCGTGCATAGGCACGGACGGAGACCGGCTGGCCGACCTTCTCCGCGACCTCGGCAGCGTACTGCTCGATGGTGAGGTCCTTGCCGACGCGATCCTTGGCGAAGATCCAGGGCTGCTCGACAAGGGCGATCTCACCGAACCACTTGTTGATCTTGCCGTCGGCGATCTTGCCGCGGATGGCCTCGGGCTTGTCCTCGACCTGCTTGACGTAGATGTCACGCTCGGCGTCGATCGCGTCCTGTGGGACCTCGTCGCGCGTCAGGTACTGCGGTGCCGCGGCGGCGGTGTGCATCGCGACATCGGTGGCGAAGGTGCGCACCTCGTCGGTGTCCGGGCCGGCCACGTCGACGATGACGCCGATGCCGGTGCCGTGGATGTAGGTGCCCAGCACGCCGTGCTGCTCGGCACCGGTCGTCAGGTTGGCATCGAGGTACGCGATGCGCGTGATGTTGATGTTCTCACCGGTCGAGGAGGCAGCTTCGGCGCGTGCGTCTTCCACGGTGCCGCCGTCGGCCCACTCCTGCGTCAGCAGCTCCTCGACGCTCCGCGTCTTGTGCTGCAGCACGTGGCCGGCGATCTTGTCGACGAAGCGACCGAAGTCGTCGTTGCGTGCCACGAAGTCGGTATTGCAGCCGATCTCGACGAGCGCACCAGCGTGCTGGTTCGTCGCGATGCCGACGCGTCCCTCGGTGACCTCGCGCGCGCCGAGCTTGCCGGCCTTGGCGATGCCCTTCTCGCGCAGCAGGGTGACGGCGGCGTCGAAGTCGCCGTTGGTCTCGACGAGCGCCTTCTTGGCGTCCATCATGCCGGCCTGCGTGGCGTCACGAAGCTGCTTGACCTGGCTGGCGGTGATCTGTGCGGTGGTCATCGCGGGGGTGTCCTCTCTCGGGTGCGTGCGGAAAGTGTCACCCGACGAGCGCCATGGAGGCGCTCGCCGGGATCAGGTAGTGCTGTGTGTCAGACCGTAGCTTCGACGGTCGCGTCGGTGGCCTCGGGGGCTGCGGCAGCCTCCGGAGTCGCCTCGGCGGCTGCGGGAGCTGCATCGACCTCGGCTGCGGGTGCGGCCTCGGCCTGCTCGGCTGCGAACTCCTCCGGCGACACCATCTGCTTGGCCTCGGAGATCGCCGTGGCGATGGTCTCCAGGAACAGGGTGCACGAGCGGATCGCGTCATCGTTGCCCGGCACGACGTAGTCGGCGAGGTCCGGATCGGCGTTGGTGTCGACCAGCGCGATGATCGGGATCTTCAGGCGACGTGCTTCCTTCACCGCGAGTGCCTCGGCGTTGAGGTCCACGATGACGATCGCGTCGGGAAGGCGGGTCATGCCGGCCATGCCACCGAGCGACTGCTCGAGCTTCGCGAGCTCGAGGAGACGCGTCTGGCGCTCCTTCTTGCCGAGCAGGTCGAGCTGACCCTGCTCACGCTGGCGGCGCAGCTCCTGCATGTGCTGCAGTCGCTTGGAGATGGTCTCCCAGTTGGTGAGGAGACCGCCGAGCCAGCGGTGGTTCACGTACGGCTGGTTGACGCTGTTCGCGGCATCGGCGACGGGATCCTGCGCCTGCTTCTTGGTGCCGACGAACATGATCGTCTTGTCCTTGGCAGCGAGGCCGCCGAGGTAATTCGTTGCTTCTTCGAAGAGGCGCTGGGTCTGGACGAGGTCGACGATGTAGATGCCGGCACGCTCGCCCCAGATGTAGCGACGCATTTTCGGATTCCAACGACGGGTCTGGTGGCCGAAGTGGATGCCTGCCTCAAGCAGGTCCTTCATGGAGACGGGTGCGCTCATGGTATTTCCCTTTGGTTGATTCGTATGTGGTTCCGGCGCCGCCGCTGTCGTCGCAGGACCGTCCGTGGCGTCTCCGTGAGGTGCTGGAGCGCTCGTCGGACGGCACCATCCTGCGGAAGCGATGCCGGTCTCGTAGTTTTCGGCCCGTGCATGGTGCCCGGACCCGACCTGCGCAGCATAGCGCAGACGCGGCCCCGAGGGCCAACCCATGGCCGATCCGGTCCGCTGTGCACGGAATCGTCGAATTCGCGTCAGAAGCGCTGGCCGTTCTTCGGCATCCGTCGTACGCTGGTGCGGTCAGCTGCAATGGACGAGGCGACGTGCCATCGAACCACCACTTTGCCAGCGAGCGGATCGAACCGCTCGGCGCACGTGAACAGGTCGCCTTCCGCGAGCTGGCCATGGCGCTGCGTGCGGCGAGCTGGGACGTGGCGCTCGAGGTCGTGGACACCGCGATCGACCGCAACCTGATTCCGTCGCTCGCCGCGCTGGGCACCGTCAAGCGGCTCGCCAACCTGCCGGCCTTCATCGGCGGCCTCGCGATGGCGATCGTGCGCCCGAACCCCGGCCGACGCAGCGGCGTCAATCCGATCCTCGCCCGCTTGGCGCGCGACCACGTGATCGAGCGTGAGATCGCCGGCTTCTCCGCCCGCGAGATCGTGCAGGAGTTCCTCCTGCTGCGCCGCGTGATGTGGCGCTTCGTCCAGTCGAACATCGACGGCTCGCTCGACGGCCAGGCCGTGCTGCGGCTCGAGGACCTGCTCAACTCGATCCTCGACGAGGTGATCGCCGAGTGCACGGTGATCTACTTCGATCGCGCCACGCAGGAGCTGTCGGAGAAGAGCCGCCGCGACTCGCTGACCGGGCTGCTCAACCACCAGGCCTTCAACACCCGCCTGGACGAGGAGATCGACCGCGCCCGCCGCTACGACGGTGAGCTGCAGGTCATCTACTTCGACCTCGATGACTTCAAGCACATCAACGACGAGCAGGGGCACTTCGAAGGCGACCGTGCGCTCATCGGGCTGTCACGGATCGTGCTCGAATCGATTCGCGAGAGTGACTTCGCCGGACGCATCGGCGGCGACGAGTTCGTGATCGGACTCGTCGAGAGCACCGACATGGCAGCACACCTGCTGCTCGATCGCCTTCGCGCCCGCCTGGCGCATGCCGAGGCCGAGGGCATCGTCCCGCGCGGCACCTGCATCAGCGCCGGCTGTGCCGCCTTCCCGTCCGAGGCCGACTGCGCGCAGGACCTGCTCGTGCTCGCCGACCGACGCCTCTACGACGACAAGCGCGCCCGCAAGCTCCGACCGAGCGTCAAGACGGCGCGCGGTGGGCCGGCGACGCCGGCACCTGCCGCCGTAGCGGCGCGCATCGATTCGAGCGACGCCACGGTCCGCGTGCCGATCGAGACCGACCCCGAGACCCGACGCATCGTCGAGGCGGCGCGCGTGGCGATCGAGGACGCACGGCGACGCGCTGCACAGGGCGATGACGCGCCCACAGGTCGCTAGCTTTTCCAGTAACCTGTCGAGATGCCGTCCTCTCCCTCGAGCTCGTTTCGGACCATCGTCATCTGCGACGACCAGGCCCCGTACCGCTTCTTCCTGCGTGCGTTGCTCGAGCAGCACCGCGACCTGCACGTCGTCGGTGAGGGCTGGCATGGCGGTCAGGCGATCGAGCTCATGCGCGAGCACCAGCCGGACGTCCTCGTGATGGACCTGGCGATGCCGATCATGGACGGCTTCGCGGCGCTCCCGCATGCGCTCGAAGCGAGCCCCGACACGCAGGTCCTCGTCCTGACGGGACTCCAGGACGACGATCCGCTTGAGCGCGCACGCGAGCTCGGTGCCGCCATCGCCGTCTCGAAGGCGATCGATCCGCTGGAGCTGGTCGCGCAGGTCCGTGAGCTCGCCGGGCTGACGGCCGCGAAGCTGCCGTCGTAGGTCAGGCGTCGAGCGCGGGCACGTCGGCCGTGCTCGGGTTGTCCATGCCGTGGCTGTCGACCTTACCCTCGATCAGCGTCGGGAACTCTTCCCACGTGATGTCACTCGTGTTCGCACACGATCCCGGCACGCCGATCTCCGCGTTGAGCTGGTTCCAGCTCATCGGCGCGAGCGTCCGCTCCTGCGGCTCCATCGTGATGCAGTTCTCCACCGGGCAGACGATCGAGCACAGGTCGCAGCCGATGCACTCGGTCTGGTCGACCTCGGCGATGCGCCCGATGTTGAGCGTGCCCGTGGCCCAGTCGATGCAGTCGACCTGGTTGTCGCGGCACACCTCGATGCACTTGCCACAGCCGATGCAGTCGACGGGATCGATCTTCGCGCGGACCTGGTAGTTGAGGTCGAAGTCACCGAAGTTGGTGATGCGCTCGACCGAGCCGCCGATCAGGTCGCGCACGCTTGCGAGCCCACGCGAGTCGAGGTAGTTCGACAGGCCCGTCTCCAGCTCCCCGACGAGGCGGAAGCCGTGGTGCATGATCGCGGTACAGACCTGCACGGTGCTGGCGCCGAGCAGCATGAACTCGGCGACGTCCTGCCACGTGTGCGCGCCGCCGATGCCGCTGATCGGCAGGCCGGACAGCTCCGGGTTGTGGGCGATCGACGAGACCATGTGCAGCGCGATCGGCTTCACGGCCGGGCCGGCGTAGCCGCCGTGCGAGCCCTTGCCGTCGACCGACGGGCGCGTCTCCCACGTGTCGAGGTCGAGGCCGATGATCGAGTTGATCGTGTTGATCGCCGAGACGCCGTCGGCGCCGCCGGCCTTCGCAGCGAGCGCGCCCGACTCGATGTTGGTGATGTTCGGGGTCAGCTTGACGAGCACGGGGATCGTCGCGACCTCCTTGACCCAGCTGGTGATCATCTCGATGTACTCGGGGACCTGCCCGACGGCAGCACCCATGTTGCGCTCGCTCATGCCGTGCGGGCAGCCGAAGTTGAGCTCGAAGCCGTCGGCGCCGGTCTGCTCGGCGCGCTTGACGATCTCGTGCCACGCCTCGCGCTCGGTCTCGACCATCAGCGAGATGATGACGGCGCGGTCCGGGAACTCCGCCTTCGCCTGGGCGATCTCGGCGAGGTTGACGTCAGTCGGTCGATCGGAGATGAGCTCGATGTTGTTGAGCCCGACGAGCTTGCGCCCGTAGATGTCGAGCCCGCCGTAGCGATTGGCGGTGTCGATCACGGGACCGCCGACGGTCTTCCAGACGACTCCACCCCAGCCTGCCTCGAAGGCGAGACGGACCTGGCGCAGCGAGTTGCCGGGAGGGCCGGAGGCGATCCAGAACGGATTCGGGCTCTGGATGCCGGCAGTGTCAGTTGCGAGATCTGCCATGTCAGTTCCTCCTGAGGAAGCGGTCGATCGCGATCGCAGCATCGCGGCCCTGCGCCACGGCATCGACGACGCTCAACTCCTTGCCGGTGAGCACGGAATCGCCGCCGACGTAGACGCGCGCGTCGCTGGTTGCGAACCGATCGGTGACCACGGGTCGGCCATCGCGCTCCATGATGAGGCCGAAGCCCTCGAAGAGCGAAGGCTCACGGCGCTGTCCCGTGGCGAGCAGCACGTGGTCGGCCGGAATCGTGAAGAGCTCCTCGGTGAGGATCGGCATGCGACGTCCATCGAGGCCCGGCTCGCCGAGCGCGACGACGGCGCACTCGAGACCGAGCACCGCACCTTCGGCATCGGTCAGCACGCGTACCGGCTGGGTGTTCCAGCGAAAGCGCACGCCGTCCTTGAGGCAGTGCTCGTACTCGTTCGGGTA
>JAOPYV010000102.1 GCA_025964435.1 Thermoleophilia bacterium
GCCGCCTACCTCAACACTGCGTACTTCGGCAGTGGGCATTACGGGGTCGTCGATGGGGCGCGCGGCTACTTCGGCGTGTCGGTCGACAAGCTGACATATCCGCAGGCGGCACTGCTCGCCGCCCTGCTTCGAGCGCCTGAAGGCAACAACCCGTCGGTGTCGCCCGAGAACGCCAAGCTCGCACGCAATCGCACCCTCGATGCGATGCTCGAGCTCGACACGATCTCGACGGCGGCCCACAGCTTCGCGACTGCGACCGCGCTGCCGAGCACGGCAGCGCCGATCCGTCCTCGCACCGGCAGCCGCGAGATCGCGCCACAGTTCGCCGACACGATCGTCGGGGACCTCGTGGCGAAGTACGGCGTGCGAAACGCACTCGGCGGTGGCCTCACCGTCCGCACGACACTCGACGCCAAGCTGCAACGCGCCGCGAACCAAGCCGCGCGCCAGGCCGCAGAGGTCGGGCTCGACGCCGCCGTCGTCACGATCGACGTCGCCACCGGGGAGCTGCGTGCCATGGCACACGGCGGCGATGCCGCACGCCTCGCCTTCAACGTCGCGCTCGACGGACAGCGACAGCCCGGCTCCGCCTTCAAGCCCTTCATGCTGGCCGCCGCCTACGAGCAGGGTCTGGCGCCCGGCACGACGGTCGAGAGCGCCCCCTACGACCGCACGATCGACGGTACTCGCTTCCAGGTCAGCAACGGCGGTGGCTACGCCGGCATCACGACGCTCGAGCGCGCCACCTGGCAGAGCGACAACACGGTCTATGCACGCCTCCAGGAACGGCTCGGCATCATCGCCGCGATCGACGTCGCCCACGCCGCGGGTATCCGCAGCGAGATCGACCCCGTCCCGGCGGCCGTGCTCGGCGCCCTGCCGCGCGGCACCACCCCGACCGAGCTCGCGCACGCCTATGCGACCTTCGCCGGCCACGGGCAGCGCGTGTCGCTCGTCGGCACCGGTGGCCCGCGCCGCATCGCACGCGTCACCGACGCGAACGGCGAGAGCTGGCGGCCGACCGCCGTGCGCGTCGACGCGATCCCCGCGGGCGTTGCCGACCTCGTCACGCAGACGCTCCAGGGCGTCGTCAGGCGCGGCACGGGCACGGCGGCTGCGATCGGTCGCCCCGTCGCGGGCAAGACCGGCACCACCGAGGACTACCGCGATGCCTGGTTCGTCGGCTACACCCCGGGCCTCGTCACCGCCGTCTGGGTCGGCCATGCCGAGGGCGGCATCCCGATGAAGACGCAGAACGGTGGCGGTGCCGTCACCGGCGGCAGCATCCCGGCGCGTATCTGGTCCGCCTACATGCGCGCTGCCCTCGAGGGCCAGCCCATCGAGGAGTTCGACCTCGACGCGCCGAAGTTCGTCTCGGTCGTGATCGATCCCGACACCGGCCTGCTCGCCGGCGAGTGGTGCGCCCAGCGCGTCACGAGCAGCGTCATCGCCGGGCAGCAGCCCACCGAGCCGTCCACCGACTGCGTGACGCGCACGCGCCCCGCACCCGACCTCACGGGGATGTCACTCGAGGATGCCCGAGCGGCACTCGTCGAGCAGGAATTCCTGGACGATGGAGCCGTTTCCGAGGAGCTCGTCACCGACCCTGCGCAGGATGGGCTCGTGCTGCGCCAGGATCCCGCACCCGGCGCCCCGACCGCGCGTGATGAGCGCATCACCCTGATCCTCGGCGACGACCCGTTCACCGACTGACGTCACGCAGGTCGTGCGTGGCGCGCGCCCCAGTCTCGAATGCGCGCGATCGTCGTCGGGTCCAGCACGCTGAGCGGTCGCGTCGCCGCGATCTCCCCGACGATGTCCTCCGTGCTCAGCTCGCGGCCCGCCGCGAACGCTGCGTAGAGGCCGTTCGTGACCGACTGTTCGATCTCCGCGCCGGAGAAGCCCTCCGCCTTCGCCGCCAACAACGCGCAGTCGAAGTTGGTGTGGTCACGTCGAACGCGCGCCAGCTGGAGCCGATAGCTGTGCTCACGTGCGGGAAGGTCAGGCAGGTCGACAAAGAAGACCTCGTCGAAGCGCCCCTGCCGCAGCAGCTCGGGCGGCAGCTTCGTCACGTCATTGCTGGTCGCCACCAGGAAGACGGGCGCCGGGCGCTCCTGCATCCACGTCGCGAGCGCGCCCAGCAGGCGGTAGCCGAGCCCACCGTCGCTCTGGCTGGGTCCAGTACCGCCGAACCCCTTCTCGAGCTCATCGATCCACAGCACGCTCGGTGCGAGTGCGCCGGCAGTGGCCAGTGCGTTGCGCAGGTTGCGTTCACTGGCACCGATGAAGGAGTCATAGAGCGAGCCGGCATCGAGCCGCAGCAGCGGCATGTTCCACTCGTGCGCCAGCGCCTTCGCCACGAAGCTCTTCCCGCAGCCGGGCACGCCGGTCAGCAGGATGCCGCGTGGCGGCTGCAGGCCGAAGGCGATCGCCTCGGGCGAGAATGCCTTGTCGCGGCTACCGACCCACGCCTTCACCTCGGTGAACCCGGCAACCCAGTCCATGCCGAAGGTGGGGGTCTCCAGTGACAGCACGCCGGAGTGCGCAAGGATCCGCGCCTTCTCGTCGATCGCGCGGCGCACCTCCGAGTCGTCGATCCGACCGTCATCGTGGATCAGGTGGAGCAGCACCTGGTCGACCTCGTCGAGGGACAGGCCACGCAGCGCCGAGACGAGCTGGTCGAAGCCCTTCGGCGTCAGGTCATTCGCGGCGCCGTGATTCTGCTGGGCATGTGCCAGCACCGCCCGGACATGGGCAGCGATCAGCACCGGCTCCGGTGGGGGAATGTCGATCGACGCACTGGCGCTGCGCAGCGAATCCGGGATCGCCCCGTGCGGACCGAGCAACACGATGGTCAGTCGCGCCACGCGCGCGATGTCGCGCAGGATCCGCTCGGCCACTGCGCTGTCGGTGATGTGCTGCGCGGCATCGCGCAGGATGAAGACGTCGTCACCCGGCTGTTCGGCGATGCGCTGCAGCGCCGGGATGATCGCCATCGTCGCCGGGTCGTTGCGCTGCTCCTCGATGAGCGTCACGCCCGTCGACGCCGACCACGACCACACGCGACGTCCGCACTGCTGCGCTGCCACCAGGAGCATGCGCTCGGCACGCTCCTCCTCCCGCGTGTCGAAGTAGATGAGCGGGAAGCGCGAGACGATCAGGCGCGACAGCTCGTCACGCTCCTGCACGAGCTGGGGCGGTCCGGTCGGAGGGATCTGGCCCGGCGTGGTGGGTGGTGTCTGCATCGAGATCGAACTACCCCCGCCCGACCATCGACGAACGTCGCGCGCGCCTCAGAAGCCGCGCGAGAGGCCGGCGCTACCGCGGACGCCGAATCGCCAGGCGAGCTCCATCGCTTTCGTGATACCGATCCGCGGTCCGATGACAAGCGCGTCCCCCGCCACGGGCAGCTCGATGCCGACTGAACGCGCAGCCGCCGCATCCCGCACCAGCACCGGCCCGTCGACGCTCAACGAAAGCGCATCGGCGAGCGTGGCAACGTCGGCGCGCAGGATCGGCGTGCCGCTGTCCTCCGCCCGGATGTCGAGCGCCTGCGTGAGCCGCCCGGGCCCGCCGGCGATCTCCTTGGTCCGCCACTTCGCCGGGTCGACCCCGCGCGGCGCAGCCCGACGCGCGCGCATCAGCTGCTCACCGTGCACGGGCACCGCGCCACGCAGCAGCACCGCTTCCCCCGACCCTTCGGGCCCGGTCACGAGGTTCGCGCACCAGTGCATGCCGTACGTGAAGTACACGTAGATCGTGCCGGGCGGACCGAACAGGTCCTGGGTCCGCGGCGTGGGCAGGCCACCGAAGCTGTGCGCTGCCGGCTCGTCCTGGTGGTAGGCCTCGACCTCCACCAGCACCGCAGCAGTGCCGCGACACGCGATCGTCCAGCCGAGCAGGTCGGGGGCGACCTCAGCGGGATGACGTGTCGCGTCGAGCACGACGGGCCTGGATCAGCCTGCTGCGAGCACGTCGCGCAGCTCGTCGGCCACGCGCTGCTGCTGCTGGGGCGACATCTGCGGGAAGAACGGCAGCGCGAGCGAGCGGGCGGAGATCGACTCGGCGACGGGGAACATGCCCTCGCGGAAGCCGAGCTCGCGGAAGTACGGCTGCAGGTGGATGCTCGGCAGGTACGGCTTGCACTGCACGCCGCGCTCGGTCAGCTTGAGCATCACGTCGTTGCGATCGATGCCCTCGTCGAGCACCACGTAGTAGACGAACCAGGAGCGCTCGTTGCCGTCACCGTCGGCCAGCGGGATGTTCACGCCGGGAATGTCGGCCAGCAGGCGGTTGTAGGCGAAGGCGACCTCGCGGCGCATCGTCAGGATCCGGTTGAGCTTCTCGAGCTGTGCGACACCCACTGCCGAGGCGATGTCACTCAGGCGGTAGTTGTAGCCAAGCCGGTCGTGCGCCAGCCACTGGCCACTGTCGGCGCGACCCTGGTTGATCAGCGATCGCCACTCGGCGGCGAGGTGGTCGTCGTCGGTGACGAGCATGCCGCCCTCACCGGTGGTCATCTGCTTGTTCGCGTAGAAGGCGAAGACGGCCGGCACGCCGGCAGCGCCGACGTTGCGGCCCTTGTACGTGGCACCCAGCGCCTCGCAGGCGTCCTCGACCATGGTCAGGTCGTGGGTGCCGGCGATCTTCGACAGGGCATCCATGTCGACGGGCCAACCGAAGATGTCGACGGGTACGATGCCGCGCGTCTTGGAAGTCACGGCAGCCTCGACGGCTGCGGGATCCAGGTTGAGCGTCTGCGGATCGATGTCCGCGAAGGTCACGGTCGCACCGGTGTAGCGCGCGATGTTCGCGCTCGAGACGAAGGAGAACGGGCTCGTGATGACCTCGTCGCCCTCGCCCCATCCGGCAGTGATCGCCGCGACGTGCAGGCCGGTCGTGCCGCTCGAGACGGCAACGGCATGCTTCGTGCCGACGAACGACGCGAACATGTCCTCGAAGCGGGTGACCATGGGTCCGAGGCTGAGCCGGCCGGAGCGCAGCACCTCGGTTACGAGCTCGATCTCGCGGCCATTCAGGAACGGCTGGGCGAGCGGTACGACGTCGTCGGCGACGGTCGTCGTGGTTTCGGCTTGCATGACCATGGAGCGTGGAACCTCGCTGGGGAGCGGACACGGGATGTCCCAATGCTATCGGTTCGGCTTCCCGTGCGGGTTCGCGCCCTCGCTCCATCTGGCCACGTGCGGCCGCAGCGAGACGTTTCGACGCTGGAACCCGATAGCCCGACGGGGGAAGTCCGTGTGCGCAGCGCGCGGCTTCAGATGAGGGGGGAACACAATGGCGGATATCCGAGCCATCACGAACACCGTGGCCGATGCGCTACCGCGCCTGCAGCTCGAGCGGGCGCCCGTCGATTCGCTGTTCACGGGCGCGAACACGTCGCAGCTCGAGGCGCTCCTGCCGGACTACGTGAAGACCCAGCGCTGGTTCGGCGGCAAGCAACACGACATCGAGTCCACCCGGATCACGGACATGTTCCCCATCCCCGACGCCTCGGCGGCGGACGGCGCGCCCGCCGGCTACATGGCGCTCGTCGACGTCACGCTCGCCAACGGCGCCGGCCGCGACATCTACGCGATGCCGCTCGTGGCTCGCAACGCTGCCGACCTCGACCAGCTGATGGAGCCGCTCGCGCGTGTCAGCGCCGCCAATGGTGACTTCGTGCTCGCCGATGGTGCCGGCGACGCCCGCTTCATCCAGGGCCTCCACGACATCATTCGCGGCGAGCGCGAGCTCGTCGGCGGCACCTCGCGCATGCAGGGTGAATCCGGTCCCGCCCTCGAGCGCGCGATGGATGGCGTCGCCGAGCTGCGCTCCTCGATCCTCTCTGCCCACACCTCCAACACGAGCGTGAAGCTGGCTGCCGTCGCGGCGGACGGGGCTCTCGAACCGCTGACGAGCCAGGTCATCAAGATCGTCCGGCGACACGACGCCGATACCCCACCAGGGGTTCCCGGCCGCGCGCTCGACGTGTGGAAGGGCGTCTACCTCACCGACGAGGCGAAGTACGCCAACACGCCGCGCGTCTTCGGCTCGATCGAGCATGCGAGCGCCGACGGGTCCAGCAGGACGCTCGCCGTGCTCTCCGAGTTCGCGAAGAACGACGGCGATTCGTGGAGCCATGCGCTCGCCCGCGTCGACGACATCCTCACCACGGCGATGCAGTCGGGCGGGAACGCCGCCGAGGTCACGGCCGGCATCGATTCCTTCGCGCGCATCGCCGGCACCCACGGGAAGCGGTTGGGCGAGCTGCACCAGGCGTTCGCGTCGGGTACCGCCGAGTCCGGCTTCACCCCGATCAAGGCGACGCTCAAGGACCTGCGGGAAGCCAAGGCAGCGCTGCGCGCCGACGCTGCGAAGACGATCGAGCAGCTTCGCGCCAGCGGCGCGGCGCCTCCGGGCGGTCGCTCGGTCGATGAGCTCGTCGCGGGCCTCCAGACGCGCGTCGACAGGATCTCCAACTCGATGCGCACGGCCACGATGGGCGACCGTATCCACACGCACGGCGACTTCCATCTCGGCCAGATGCTCGCGAAGGGCGACGACGCGCTGATCATCGACCTCGAAGGCGCCCCGGCGCTCCCGCTCGCCCAGCGCTGGCAGCGCACCGGCGCACTCGGCGACGTCGCCCGCCAGCGTTCGAGCTACGAGTATGCCGCCGCACAGGGCATCAAGGCGCTCGAGGAGCGAGGCGTCACGGGCGTCGAACTCGAGAACGCCAAGACCGCCGCTGCGGCCTTCGTGGACGCCTCCAAGCGCTCGTTCCTCGATGGCTGGCAGGGAGCCGTCGGCGACGCATCGTTCGTCCCGAAGGACGTGCCACGCGCCCTCGACCATGCGGAGCTCTCGAACGCGCTGTACGAGACCTCCTACGAGCTCGGCAGCCGACCGGACTGGGTGTCGATCCCACTGACGCGCCTCGAGCGACTGGCAACAGCCCAGTCCTGACCTCGGTCGAGCCTCCCGCGCAACGAAATCGCTTCCTGCTCCGACAAGCAGGCAGGGGAACTACTCGGGGGAGTACGTCGCAATGGATGTCATGGGAACCGTGCGCGCAGTCAAGACCGCGTCGAACGAGATCGCCAGCAGCTCAGCCGTCACGAATGGCGTGGTCGATGCAGGCAAGCAACTCGACACGGCCGCAGCGCCGCTGAGCGCAGCCGCTGATGCGAGCCAGGCCGCGGAGGGCGCACGCCAGCTCATCTCGAACGGCATGCCGTCGAATCCGAACTGGATCCAGGAGGCGACCTTCTACCAGGTCTATCCGCGCGCATTCCTCGACACCACCGGCTCCGGACAGGGCGACCTGCGGGGTGTGATCAACCGCCTGGACCACATCCAGGACATGGGCATCGACGCCATCCACCTGAACCCGTTCTTCAAGTCGCCGATGCGCGACGGCGGCTACGACATCTCTGATTTCCGCGGCGTCGATCCGTCGCTCGGCACCATCGCCGACGCCAAGGAGCTGATCGACGAGGCGCACAAGCGCGGCATCCGTGTCATGACGGAGAACGTCGCCAACCACACCTCCAACATGCACCCGTGGTTCACGGATGAGGTCGCACAGCTCAAGTACATCCACGCCAACGAAGGCGGCCATGCGGCCCTCGAGGCGCTCGACAAGAACGACCTGAAGTACGTGTGGGACTTCACGTCCGAGGCCGACGGCCCTCCCAAGCTGTGGAGTGACACGCGCACCATCTTCGAGGACTACGAGGACGGAAACTGGACCTGGGTTCCCGAGGCACAGGGCTGGAACTGGCACCGCTTCTTCAACCACCAGCCCGACCTCAACTGGGACAACCCGGTCGTCGTCAAGGACATGATCGCCAACTCCGACTACTGGTTCGACCTCGGCGTCGATGCCCAGCGCATGGACGCCGTCCCATACCTGTTCGAGCGAACCGGCACCTTCCCTGATGGCCGCCCGATGGTCGGCGAGAACCTGCCCGAGACGCACGCCATGCTCAAGAAGATGCGTGCCCACACGGATGCCAAGTACGACAGCCGCGCCTTCGTGGGCGAGGCGAACATGATGCCGGAGGAGACAACTCCGTACTTCGGCTCTGGTCCAGGCGATGAGCTGCACGCGCTCTACAACTTCCCGGAGATGCCGCGCAAGTACCTGTCGATGTGGAGTGGCGACAAGAAGCACATCGCCGAGGCGATCGAGATGTCAAAGGGCATTCCGAAGAACTCGGCGTGGCTCACCTTCAACCGCAACCACGACGAGATGACGCTCGAGAAGGTGCCCGAGCAGGTCCGCCTCGACCTCCAGGAGATGTTCCGGAAGGGCAACCCGGAGCTGGGCATCAAGCCCGATCCGGATGCGCCGCGCAACCTCGGCATCAGCCTCCGTCAGTGGGAGCTGCTGGGCGAGAATGATGTCCGCAACCGCCAGATGAACGCACTGCTCTACACGATGCCGGGCACGCCGGTGCTCTACAACGGCGACGAGATCGGCATGCGCTCCATCCGCGGCATGTACGACCGCGACGGCGTGCGCACTCCCATGCAGTGGGACGATTCCGTCAACGGTGGCTTCTCATCCGCAGACCCGAAGGACCTCTTCATCCCGTCGGCCGTCAACGACGCGAAGGTGGCGTCCGATGGCGTCAACGTCGCCGCGCAGCGGCTCGACCCGAACTCGACGCTCAACCACGTCAAGAAGCTCATCGCGATGCGCCACGGCAGCGAGGCGCTCCAGAAGGGCGCGGCAGACATCATCCCGACGTCGAGTGACCACGTCTCCGCCATCATGCGCAGCACCGACAACGAACAGGTGCTCGTGCTCAACAACGTGAAGTGGACGCCGGAATCCTCGTCGATCGACCTGCCCGAGCTCGTCGGCCGGCGCGTCGAGGTGCTCGACTCGAACAATCCTGACCGCGTCATCAGCACGCTGCCCGGGAAGATCGACCTGGCCTCCAACGAGTCACTGACGCTCCGCATCCTGCCCGACGAGGCGTAGGCCTCAGCGCGGCACGAAGGCGAATGCCGTCGGCGTCGGGTAGCCCTGGGCAAGCAGCTCACCCTCGTCATCGCGGGGGTGGTTGCGCATCTCGCCGGCGGTGATGAGCCCTGACGACGAGCCCCCGTCGACGTTGAGCGCATCCGTCACGCCCAGCTCGCGCAGCAGCACGGCGAACTCCGGGAGCGTCACGCCGTCGTCGGCATCGGAGCGTCCGTCGACCGACACCGCGAACAGGCGCGTGGCGTCGAAGCCGATCGCCGTTCGCGGCAATGGCTCGGCCGTGATGTCCGAGTCGAATTCGTCCTGCGTCGTCGAGAGCCCCTCGGGATCTTCATCGGCGACGACGATCTCGCCGCCGCGCACGAGGATCGGGCTTGCTTGGAGCAGGTCACCCGGAAGGTCACGCAGCTCCGCGTAGGGCGCGATCCGCAGCTCCGCGTCATCGACCTGGATCGCACCGCGTCGCTCGTCCCACGGCGACTGGAACGGCGTGGCGTCCGGGTGATGGTCGCCGTCGATGCGCACCATGCCGAGCGGCTCGCGCTCGGGCTTCGTGAAGAAGCCGCCGTTGAGCGCCTCCTGCGTCCCGGTATCGGCGCACCAGCGCATTACCGGCCGGGCCGGCACGACGCGCGAGATCTCGAGCCGCGTGGCGGCACGCTCGTACGTCGCGACGTGCACGTGCGCGTGGCGACCGTTGGAGAAGGTCGCCCGGTAGGTGCGCGCCTCCCCCGCCGACGGATGCTCGGCGTGCAGGACCAGTCGAACCTCGAGCGCCTCGCTCACGCCAGCGAGACCAGCTTGGCGAGCGTGAAGTCGCAGCTCGCCACGACGCGCTCCAGCGCAGCAGCGCCCGGCGCCTCGTCGAAGCTCACGGCCATCAGCGCGGTGCCGGCGTTCGAGCGCGACACGGCCATGTTCGCGATGTTCACGCCCGCATCGCCGAGCGCGGAGCCGACCTTGCCCACGACACCCGGCACGTCCTCATACTGGAAGAACGCCATGTGCGGCACGAGCTCGATGTCCAGCGAGTGGTCGAGGATATGTGTCAGCCACGGTCGATCGTCGGCGCCGATGATCGTGCCGACCACCTCCGCCGACGTGTGCTCGCCGTCGACGTTCACGACGATGAGCGAACGGAACGTGCGCGCTGCCTCATCGGTGATCGTCTCGACCTTGAGCCCACGCTGCTGCGCCAGGTGCGGTGCGTTCACGACGTTGACGGAATCCTCCGTGGAGCCTGCGAGCAGCCCGACGAGCGCGCCCGTCGAGAGCATGCGTGCGTCGTACGCGGCGATCTCGCCGCGCGCCTCCACGCGCAGCCCGCTGGGCGCACCCTCGGCGAGCTGGTCGGCGAGCCGTGTCAGTCGTGCCACGAGCGGGACCCACGGCTGGAGCGCCTCGAGATCCTCGGGGCCGATCGACGGCACGTTGACGGCGCTCGTCACGACGCCACCGACGAGCGCTGCAACGACCTGCTCGGCCACCTGCTCACCGGCGCGGTCCTGCGCCTCACCAGTCGAAGCTGCGAGATGCGGCGTCACGAGCACGTTGTCGCGCGTGAACAGCGCGTGCTCGAACGGCGGCGGCTCGGTCGGGAAGACATCCAGCGCGGCGCCACCGATACGGCCTTCGACGAGTGCCGCGTCGAGCGCGTCGAGGTCGACGAGCGGCCCGCGCGCGGTGTTCACGATCAGCGCACCGTCGGGCAGCTTCGCAAGCTGCTCGGCACCGATCAGTCCACGGGTCTCGGCCGTCAGCGGCATGTGCAGGCTCAGCACGTCCGCCTGGACGAGCGCGTCGTCGAGCGTCTCGGCTCGTTCCACGCCCATGCTGCGCAGGCGATCGCTCGGGATGAACGGGTCGTAGCCGACCACGCGCATGCCGAATGCCTTGGCGCGCTCGGCGACCAGCTGGCCGATCCGACCCATGCCGAGCAGCACGAGCGTGCGCCCGGCGAGCTCGATGCCCCCGAGCTTCGAGCGCTGCCAGGATCCGGCGCGCATCGTCG
>JAOPYV010000113.1 GCA_025964435.1 Thermoleophilia bacterium
CGAGCAGGTCTGCCCTGCCCGCAGCGAACGCAAACAGGCAGAACATGGCGCCAAGGAGTGCGAAGAGCGTGGCATGGAACATTGGTGCGACCTCGTCTCCTACGGCCTGCTCGGGCTGATCAACGCCATCGAGCGCTTCGAGATCGATCGTGACATCAAGTTCGAGACCTACGCGATCAGCCGCATCAAGGGCGCGATCATCGACGAGCTGCGTTCGATGGACTGGGTCCCGCGCTCCGTGCGCTCGCGTGCACGTGAGATCGAGCGCACCATCGCCGAGCTGGAGAACCGCCACAAGCGCGCTCCCACCGACGAAGAGATCTGTGAGTACATGGGCATCACCGCGGAGGAGTTCAACGCGAACCTCACCGCGATCCATCGCTCCTCCGTCGCAGCGCTCGACGAGCTCTGGACGATCGCGTCCTCCGGTGGCGACACCGTCGCGCTGATCGACACGATCGAGGATCCGCTGGCGGAGGATCCCGCACGCAGCTTCCAGTCGGTCGAGACCCGCGAAGCCCTCGGCGAGGCGATCCGTCGCCTGCCCGAGCGCGAGCGCCTGGTCATCGCGCTGTACTACTACGAGGAGCTCACGCTCCGTGAGATCGGCGAGATCCTCGGCGTGACCGAGAGCCGCGTCTCGCAGCTGCACACGAAGGCCGTGCTGCGGCTCAAGGTGCGACTCAACGCCACGCTCGACCGCTCGGTCGCCTAGCTTCGCGTGATCGCGCTACGGCGCGACGACGTCGAACAGGATCGGCGCTGAGTAGGAGCCTGCCGCCTGCGCAGTGCCCGAGCGGAACCCGAACCGTACCTTCGCCTCGAAGGTCGTCGGACCCGGCACGGCTGCGGTCGCGATCACTTCGCTGGTGGTCGTGACGGGTGACCAAGGCTCGAGGTCGTCCTGGAGACAGTCACCGGCCACGCCGTGGACGTCCGTCGTCCACGTGCCGCCACCGGCCGCCGCGCCGCCGGCAACCCCCGCCAGGCACGCACCGAAAGCGTTCGTGCCCGCGCCGGTCCAGTTCGCCGTGGTCGGGTTGTAGTCCGTCACGGTATGGAGCGCCGAGACGCCGATTTCGCCCGAGTTGGCTGCGTACAGGAGCGTGCCGGCGGAGGTCGACGTCAGTGCGTTGAGGTTGCGCGTCGTTCCGGAAGCCACCACCGACCACGTCGCACCGGCGTCGACGGTGCGCAGCAGCGTGCCGCTGGCGCCGCTCGCCCATGCGGTGCGCGAATCCTGCGCCCAGACGTCGAGGAGGTCGACGGCGACGCCTGACGTCTGCGGCGTCCAGGTCGCCCCGGCGTCGGTCGTGTGCAGGATCCGTCCCGCCTGCCCGACGGCCCAGAGGTTGTTCGCGTCGCCGGCTGCCACGCCGTAGAGGTGCTGCGCGACGCCCGATGCCTGCCCCGTCCACGCCACGCCGCCATTGATCGAGCGGCGGATCGTGCCGGCATAGCCGACGGCCCACAGGTCGGAGGTGCCGTGCGCGACCACGTCGACGAGGCCGGTGACCGTGCCCGACGTCATTGCCGGCCACGTCGCGCCACCGTCAGTCGTGCGCAGGATGACGCCGCCCGCCCCGACGATCACGACGGTCGACGCCGAGAGTGGCTCGATCGAGTTGAGCTGCGTGCCCACGCCCGAGGCCTGTGCGTTCCACGCCGTGCCGTTCGTCGTGGCGAAGAGCACGCCGGTCGTGCCGGTCGCCCACGCAGTCGTCGCGTCCCACGAATCGATGTCCTCGAGGTACTGGAAGCTGCCGGTCGCCTGCGTCGCCCACGTCGAGCCGCTGTTGATCGAGGTGATGATCGTGCCGTTGCCGCCCGATGCCCAGAACCGGGTCGGGTTCGAGGCGTCGATCCCGCCGAGGTGGTCGCCATCGCCCGAGGGTCCGTTGGTCCACGCCCCGACCGCGCGCATAGCGGTGCCGGTGGCGTCGTCCTGGCGAATCCGCAGCGAGCTCGCCGAGTTGCTCGATCCGAACAGGACCCGACAATCGGCTGTCGAGCGCGTCAGTCCGCCGGGGAGCACCGCACCGAGGCTCGTCACCCCGGCCGTTCCGCTCGCGCAGTTGGTCGCGTCCACCGCGGTGGCGGTCAGGATGCTCGCCCCGACGACGCTGCTGCCAGAGCTGGCGCCCTGTGCGGCAACCGCTGAGAGCACGCACAGGATGCCCATGAGCAACACCGGGAGAAGGGAACGAAATCGCACATTGTTGTATCGGCAACAATCGGAGGTGCTGGAGCTTGCTTCCGGCATCGGAGCGTGTGGCCTGACGGGGCCGACCCGCCTGATTTTGCATGGTAGCCGCGGCATCCGGCGGCTACCATCGGTGGAGCACATGGCCCAGATCCCGTCACATACGCCCGTCAGCTTCGATACGACCTCCTACCGGGAGCGCGTCACCTGCCGCGTCTGCGGCCGCACGCTGCTGATGGGGGAGCGCTCGATGGGCTACTTCACCCAGGTCGGCGAAGGCCCCTTCGACGTCTGTGAGCTGTGCGTGCCCCGCGCCCATCGCTTCGGCCTGCGACCGCATCCGTCGACCGCCGACGAGATCGCCGCTGCCCGCGACGGTGGCGCGCTGCGCCAGATGCTGAGCGCCGCGACGTCCCTGCTTTCCGGTCGATCGAAGACGAAGACCAAGCCGCGTCGTACCGCCGCCACGCCGGTCGTGCACGGCTCCGCCGCCGTCGCTGCTGCCGAAGCCGCGGGGTCCGGCAACACCCGCAAGTCGCGTCGCCGCCGCGCAGCCGCAGCGGCAGCCGTGTCGATGGATCCCACGTCGCTCACCGCCGTGCCGGTCGGCTCTGCTGCGATTCCCGTCGCCATCGCCGCCTTCAACCAGTCGCCCCACGCCCGCACGCTCGCAGGACTCCACAAGACGCTCGGCGCGCCGCGCGCCAGCGTCGCGCCGCGCTCCGGCACTGACCGCGAGGTCATCCTGACCGTCGCGTGGGAGATCGTCTGGTACCAGTTCCGCGTCATGCCCGACGGCATCGAGCAACAGCGTGGCACGTACCTCTCCGAGCTGCACCAGCGATGGCAGTCATGGAACTGCGTCGTGGCGCCAGATGGACGTATTTCCGAGGCAGGTGCGGGCTCCGGCGATTCGGGGCAGGACCTGTTCCAGACCGACTCTCCTGAAGGGCCTTCCCGATGATCTACTGCGTCATCCCGCCCGAGCTCGCCGACGAGCTCTACGACCGCTTGGTCGATCACTACAGCACCAACCCGAACGTCTCGGTCATCATCGACCGCCGCGCCGCCGATCGACGTGGTGGCGAGGACGAGGTCTCGGAGGAGAATGCCGAGCGTCGCTTGACGCGTGACCGCCGTCGCGCCCGGCCCGGTACCTTCCCTGCCCTGCACGACCCCTCGGCGAGCTGACGAGCAGTCCGACTACAGCCGCACGGTCACGCGTCGTAGGACGCGTCCTTCCGCGGCGGAGCGACTATCCAACGAGCCGGGCCGGCTGGCTCACTGACCTGCTTGTGGGCATGACCGTCGGCGTCGTCGCCCTCCCGCTCGCGCTCGGCTTCGGCGTCGGCTCCGGCATGGGTGCCACCGCCGGGATCATCACCGCGATCGTCGCCGGCATCGTCGCAGCCATCTTCGGTGGCTCCAACCTCCAGGTTTCCGGCCCCACCGGCGCAATGACCGTCGTGCTCGTACCGGTGATCGCCGAACATGGCGTGACGACCGTCCCCCTGCTGGCGGTCATGGCGGGCCTGCTTGTGCTGCTCGCTGGCGCCTGCGGGCTGGGACGAGCCGTGACGCTGATTCCCTGGCCGGTGATCGAGGGCTTCACGCTCGGGATCGGTGCCATCATCTTCCTGCAGCAGGTGCCCCTCGTGTTGCGGACGGCGCCCGCTGACCACCACGACACGCTGCGTGCGACATGGCACGCCGTGCGAACGGCGGAGTGGGGTGCGGCCGTGCCGGCCATCTGCGTGACCTTGGTCGTCGTCGTCTGGTTGGTCGCCTGTCGTCGTGCCAAGCCCACCTTTCCTGCATCGCTGATCGGCGTCATCGGTGCTGCGATCGCATGCACGATCTTCGACGTCGACGTGCCGCGGATCGGCACGATCGACCTTGCCGGCATCTCCTTCGGCATCGACGTGCCATCGCCGGGCGTACTCGATGACCTGCTCTCAGCAGCCGCCGTCATCGCGCTGCTCGCGGCGCTGGAGAGCCTGCTGTCGGCCCGCGTGGCTGACGGCATGGCAGATACCTCCGATACCGACCCGGACCGCGAGCTCGTCGGCCAGGGGCTTGCCAACATCGCCGCAGGCCTCGTGGGAGGAATGCCGGCAACCGGGGCCATCGCGCGGACGGCCGTCAACGCTCGAGCCGGTGCTCGCACGCGTGCCGCCTCGTTCTTCCATGGTGTCGTGCTGCTGATCGTGCTGGTGGGTGCCTCCGCGCTCGTCGCCGACATCCCGCTGGCGGCGCTCGCAGCCGTGCTGATGGTGACCGCGGTGCGCATGGTCGACCTCTCGACTGCGCGCGTCCTGCTGCGCTCGACACGGTCCGATGCCCTCGTCTTCACGGCCACGGCCTTCATGACGATCGCCTTCGACCTCGTGCTGGCCGTGGAAGTCGGGGTCGCTGCGGCCATCGTGCTTGCGCTGCGCAGCTCAGCACGCTCGAGCAGCATCCAGGAGGAGCAGCTCGCAGTGGACGTCGACCACCTCGACGACGCCGAGCTGCACGCATTGCTCGATCGGCATGTGGTCGTCTACCGCCTGCAGGGGTCACTCTTCTTCGGAGCCGCCCAGCGGTTCCTCGAGGAGATCACCGCGCTTGACCAGGCCCGCGTCGTCGTGCTTCGGCTCGGCTCGCTCCACCTCCTCGACGCGACGGGGGCGCACGCCCTCATCGAGAGCATCGAAGCGCTGCATCGTCGTGGCATCAAGGTGCTGGTGTGCGGGCTCCAGGCGCAGCACCGCCAGGTGCTCGAGGCAGTGGGGATCCCGGGCGAGCACCTCACCGTCGCGAGCATCTTCACCGAGCTTCCCCGGGCATTGGACGCAGCCAAGCGGCTTGCAACGCGCTGAACGCAGGAGACCCCTCACGTGTTCGGTTCGATCTGTCGATGATCTTGTACCGATGCTCGCCCCGCGAATCCCACGTCGCCAACGCTTCTTCGCTGCCTGTCTCGTGCTCGCGGCGATGGCCGTCGCGTCCACGCCCAGCGTCGGCACCGGCGCATCGTCGGACACCTCGGTGGTGGACGTGGACGTCCGCTCGTCGATCTCCCTCACCGACCAGTGCGGCGCGCGCGCATCGTGGGCGCTCGGCGCGTTGGCCACGGGGGTGGACAAGCTCTCCGACCGCGCCGGTTCGGTCTGCCGCTACTCGTTCGGTTCCAACAACGACAGCGCGATGCTGCGCATGTACCAGTCGGACGGTATCCCCGGCGCGATGGTCGGCATCCCCACCAGCTGGAGCTGGCGTCAGATCGGCTCGGCGACGTTCGACCTGTCGCATGCCGGAACATCGCTGATGCTGGCGCAGCATGAGTGGGACGGCAACGGCTCATTCCGCCGCTCGACCGATGGTGGGGCGACCTGGACGGAGATCGTCCCTGGCGATGACCGCACGCCCCACATCTCCGCCGCGTCGGGCACGGTGGCATGGCGCGCAGGAGAGGGGGACACGAAGCTCTCGACTGACATCAACGCGCCGACCCCGAGCTGGACCAACCTCACCTTCGATGCACCGTACGTACAGGACCTCGATGCCGTCTCCGCCACCGTGGCGTGGGTCTCCAGCGGCAGTCACGTCTATCGAACGGCCGACGCGGGCGCGACCGCGTGGAGTGACACGGACACGGGGTGTTCCGAGATTCGCATGATCGACGCCGTCAGCGCGTCGACCGCGTTCGTCGCCGGCTACGGCCGCGTCTGTCAGAGCACCGACAGCAATGGGAGCTGGCAGAACCTCGACCCGCTCCTTCCGCCCGGATTCTGGGCGACGGCGGTCATGGCCTCACCGGGAACGCCGACGACCGTCTGGGTCGTGGGGTCGGACGGGCGCGTGGCGCGCTCCACCGACAACGGCGCGAGCTGGACGGAAGTCGCAGCGCTGCCGGTGCCGGTTGCGCTGCTCGACATCGACGTGGCGTCTGCCACCGCCGCGACCGTTTCCGGCGACGATGGGCTGGTCTACCGCACGAGCGATTCCGGCGCGACATGGACCCGTGCGCCGATGCCGATGACGGGAAGCGTCCTGCAGGTCTCCGCTCCCGGTGGGACCGCGACGCTCGTCGGCTCCGGCCCGGGTGGACCGACGGCATCGACCAGCGACGGCGTGGCCTGGAGCAGCATCGTCAGTGCGCACGACAACATGCGCGACCTCGATTCGGTGAATGGGACGGTCCTGCTCGGCGTGCGCAGCGGCGGTGCGGTCGCCTACAGCACGAATGCAGGGGTGAGCTGGCTCGAGCGTACGACGGGTCTCGCGCCGCGCAACGTTCGCGGCGTCGCGATGGTCGACGAGAACGAGCTGGTCGTCGTCGGCGACGCCGGTGCGATCGCCACGTCGGTCGACGCGGGCGTGACGTGGCGCACGCGCCCGTCGGGCACGACCGAGGATCTCTGGGACGTCGAGGTCGACAGCGAACGGCGCATGGTCGCCGTCGGCGCGGGCGGCACGATCCTTCGCACCACCGACAACGGCGTGTCGTGGACGACGCGCGCTGCCGCTGGCGGGAACCTGCGTCGTATCTCCTTCAAGTCAGGTACCCCCATGGTGGCGGTCGGCATGAACGGCCTGATCCGGCGCAGCACCGACAACGGGCTGACCTGGACGACTGAGACGAGCGGCGTGTCGACCCTCCTCGACAGCGTCAAGGTCGTGTCACCGACCGTGGCGTACGCGGCGACTCCCGGCAAGATGGTCAAGACCACCGATGGTGGGGCGACCTGGGTGGTGCGCGGCATCGGCGGCATGGGGCACGTCGACGCCGTCAGCGAGGACATCGTCTGGCTCAGCACGACCACGGTCGGTGGCTGGCAGGAGTGGGCTGACTACAGCACCGACGGCGGTGCCACCTGGACGGCCGCGTTCACCAACGAGGATCCGAACGTGTCGCACATCCACGCGCTCGACAACGGACAGGTCTTCTTCGCGGGCCAGTCCGGCGCCGTGCGTGTCAGCACCGCAGCGCCGACGATTCCCGACTACGTCCCCGGCGCCTGGACCTCCGGTGTCAGCCTCTTCGGTGCCTGCCTCCAGGACGTCGGCGGCAGCGCCACGGCAGGCACGTGGATCGAGGACCTCTCCGGGCTCTGCGACAGCGCCGACTCGGACTCGTGGTACGCCGTCCCGCTGGCGAAGACCAAAGTCGCGCAGCTCGCCGCGTCGGGAACGGGCTCGGTCGACATCGTCTGGGGCTTGCGGGCAGCCGCCGGCACGGCACCGAGCACCTACGGCGCCGGCATCGTGATCGAGGCCGTCGCGCCGAACGTCCCGTAGGCGCTGCGGCCGCATCCCCGTTGACGCCTGCGCGAATTCGTTCCACTCTCGAAGCAGGGCCCGCCATCCGTGAAGGATGAGCACGCGGGAAGACGAGGGGAATCGCCATGACCGCCGCCGCACGACCACGCCTGTTGACCATGCTCGCAACCGTGCTGCTGCTGCTCGCGGTCGTCTGGCTCGCCGCGCCCAGCCCGGCAGCCGCAGCGACGAAATGCTCGGCGACGAAGTGCTTCGCGTACTCCGCGGACTACCCGAAGCAGACCGGCTGGTACGCCTGGATAGGGCGCCCCGGCTACTGCAACAGTGGGCCGTTCCCGGGCTACATCGACGATCCTCTCACCATCATGATGTGCGCGATGTCGCCACGCTATGACGCATACGCCCTCGTCGACGGCACGTGGGTCGCCAATCGCGAGATCACAGCCGGCATTCGCGGCTATATCCATCCATTCGACGCGACGTGGCGCTGGGTCTACGTCGACGGCACTGGCTGGCTCGCGATCCGCGCGGCCGAGGTCGGGATCCTCTGGAACCGCTGACACCCACGCGCCGTTGCCGCTGGCGGCAGCTTCCCGCGCCAGATAGGCTGCCTTCGAATCGATGATCCTGATTTCGGAGGCGAACATGACCGTTGCAACGGCGACCTACAAGAACCTGATCGGCGGCGAGTGGGTGGACTCATCCGACGGCGCGACCTTCGAAGTGAAGGACCCGGCCAACGGCGAGCTGCTCGGCGTGTTCCCCGAGTCGACCCGTGAGGACGTCGACCGAGCGGTCGCCGCCGCACGTGGTGCCTACGACAAGTGGCGCCTCATGCCCGCCCCGCACCGCGGCGAGATCCTGTACAAGGCCGCCGAGATCATGGTGGAGCGCAAGGAAGACCTCGCCCGCGAGATGACTCGCGAGATGGGCAAGGTCCTGGCCGAGACGCGCGGCGACGTGCAGGAAGCCATCGACATGCTCTACTACATGGGTGGCGAAGGCCGCCGCATGTTCGGTGAGGTCGTGCCGAGCGAGCTGCCCGACAAGATGGCGCTCTCCACGCGCCTGCCCGTCGGCGTCGTCGGTGCCATCACGCCCTGGAACTTCCCGATCGCCATCCCGTCGTGGAAGCTGGCGCCCGCGCTGATCTGCGGCAACACCGTCGTCTTCAAGCCCGCCGAGGACACGCCGATCCTGTCGCTGCGCCTCGTCGAGATCCTCATCGAGGCCGGCCTGCCCAAGGGTGTCGTCAACGTGGTCTTCGGCCACGGTGCCGTCGCCGGCGACGCCATCGTGAAGCACGCTGACGTCGACCTCATCACCTTCACCGGCTCCACCGCGACCGGCAAGGCGATCACGAAGGGTGCTGCCGAGGACCTCAAGCGCGTGTCGCTCGAGCTCGGTGGCAAGAACGTCATCATCGTGCACGAGGACGCCGACCTGGACCTCGCGGTCGAGGGCATCGTCTGGAGCGCCTTCGGCACGAGCGGCCAGCGCTGCACGGCCGCCAGCCGCATCGTCATCCACGAGAAGGTCTACGACGAGGTCGCCAAGCGCGTCGTCGCTGCGGCCGAGGCACTGACGCTCGGCCACGGCCTCGAGGACGGCACCGACGTCGGCCCCGTGATCAACCAGAAGCAGCTCGACCGCATCAGCTCCTACCGCGCGATCGGTGAAGCTGACGGCGCAACGCTGCTGACCGGTGGCGAGCGCGCGACCGAGGGTGACCTCGCCGACGGCTTCTTCTACAAGCCGACCGTCTGGGGCAACGTCAGCCCGAAGGCCCGTATCGCGCAGGAGGAGATCTTCGGCCCGGTGACGGCGCTGATCAAGGTCTCCAGCTTCGACGAGGCGATCGCCGTCGCGAACGACACGACCTATGGCCTGTCCAGCTCGATCTTCACCAAGGACGTCAACCTGGCGTTCAAGGCGATGCGCGACCTGTACACCGGCATCACCTACATCAACGCGGGCACGACCGGCGCCGAGATCCAGCTGCCGTTCGGTGGCACGAAGGGAACCGGCAACGGTCATCGTGATGCAGGCACCGCCGCACTCGACGTCTACACCGAGTGGAAGGCGCTGTACATCGACTTCTCGGGCAAGATCCAGAAGGCGCAGATCGACGAACTCACGTTCTGATCCACGCAGTCAGGTGAGGAAGTTCCGAAGGCCCCCAACGCGAGTTGGGGGCCTTCGTCGAACATGCTTCGAATATGAGCGGTTTGGTTGTGGGACTTGTCGAGGTATGGTGGTCAGCATGACCTATCGCCTTGTGCACTCATCGTTCGTCGCTGTCATCTCCATCGCCGTGCTGCTGGCCCTCGCCAGCGCCACCGTGGCTGCGCCTCGGATCACCAACGGCACGAAGGTCGATGGTGCCGGCTTCGACGCCCGCTGGGGCTCGATCGTCAGCATTCGCTCCGACGTCCCGGTGCTGGGTTCGTCGCAGGGGACTGACATGCGACGGCATGCATGCGCGGGAACGCTCGTCGAACCGCGTCTGGTCGTCACCGCTGCGAGCTGCATCAGCGGCCTCTCGTTGGGCCACCGCTTCGCCGACCAGCGCTGGGAAGTCTTGGCCGGAACGCGCCGCCTCGGGAACACCGGCCCGCGATCGACCGCGCCGCGCGCCATCGTCCGTGACGTGTTCATCCACCCACAGTTCGAGCGATCCGTCCGCGCATATCGCGGCATGCCGCACGTGCCATCGGGTTGGGACGTCGCGGTCCTGCGGCTCGCCGAGCCGCTGACCGGCGTGGCGACGACGCCACTGGTCCGGGCAGGCGATACGGCCAGCTGGGGCGACGGCGCGGGTCTCGCGTCGGGTGCCTGGGTCGCGGGCTGGGGTTCGGCGCGTACGGACATCCAGCAGTCCCCGTTCGCCTCGTGCTGCGTCAGCTATCCGGAGGCGGAGCTGCGCGAGGCGGCGATCCCGATCGCGTCCGACACCGCATGCGCGAGCACCGATGCGCTGCTGTTCGCAGAGGGCGACAATTTCGATCGGCGCTCGATGCTCTGTGGTGGAACGCCTGACACGCTTCGCGGCCCGCGCAAGTCCAACCGCGTCGGCACCTGCTACGGCGATGGTGGCGGGCCGCTCGTGGTCACCGATCCAGCGGGCGTGACACGGCTCGCCGGCGTCGTCAGCTGGGGTGGCGCGACGGGCACCGGGTGCAACCGTGCGAGCGTGTTCACGCGCATCGATGCGATGCGTCCGTGGATCGAAACGGTCATCGCCGCCGTCGACGGGCCTGCCCTCGAAGCACCCATCGCGATCACCGGCACCGCCGAGGGGATCGATGGAGTTCGCCTGACCTGGACGCGTGGTGCGGGAGCGCCGGTGCGCCAGCGCGTGTACCTCAACATTCCCTACTCCGCGACGTCGCCTGGACGGCGTCTGCCGCCGAACCTGCGCGTCGCGCGGGTGCTGCTGCCCGTCGCGAGCACCGACGGCGCTGCGACGCAGCTCGCGGTGCGTGGCCTGACGCCGGGTCGCGTCGGTGTCGCCCGCACGCACGTCGTCCAGATCGAAGCAGAGGACGCCAACGGCACCACGCGGCTGAGTGCGCCCGTGCGCGTGACGGCTCCGGTCGATGTGCGGCCGCCGACCCGGCCGGGTCCGGCGCTGCTGCGCACCACCAAGTCGGGCGTACCGGTCGCGCGCTTCCTCGATGCGATGGACAACGATTGCGTCATGCACCACACGCTCCAGATTCGGCCGGCGGGAGCGAAGCGGTGGCGCACCCGCGCAACCTTCCCCCAGTACCCCTGTGGTACGGCGACGTACTCTTCCCGACGGTTCGAGTGGTCATCCACGCCGACGTTGGTGCCTGACGCCGTGCCGAATCGAAGCGCCGACCTGCCGCTCGGCCAGGCCCACTCCAATCCGCTCAAGGGCCTGCAGCCCGGTCACTACTCGCTTCGCGTGCAGGCAGCAGACCGAGCCGGCAACATCTCCACGTCGCGCGTCACCTCGATCCGGATCGACAAGCTCATCAAGCTGCCGGCACGTCGCAGCTCGGGCGTCAGCGTACGCATCGGATAGGCTCGGCTGGCAGCTACGAAGGAGTGCCAGCCATGCGCGTCAGTGAACTCGTCAGTGATCTTCAGGCCCTGCGGTCGAACCTCGCGGAGGAGCTGCAGGCGGTCAACCGCTACGAGCCCCTCATCGAGAGCATCAGCCACGAGGAGGCGCGCGTCGTCATCAAGCGCATCGTCGACACGCGCAAGGAGCACGTCGCCCTGCTCAACGGCGCGATCGAGCGCCTCGACCCGAAGCAGCGTGACGCAAACCTCGCCGCACGGGGTTGACCATGGCTTCGGCACCCGTCGCGTCCCGCTTCGCTGCTCGCCCCGTCGCCCGGCTGCTCGATGAGCTCGCAGATGCGCTCGCGTGGCCTCGCTCGCGACCCGCTCGGCTGCTGGCCGGCGAGCGCGCGACCAGTGGCGGTCGCCTCGTGCTGTGCGCCGACGAGACCGCGGTCGTCGGCCTTGACGCACCGGCCGATGCCATCGCGCTGCTGGCCACGCCGCCGTCCTCTTCGGATGGCCGCACCGGCAAGCGCTCCTACGATCCGTTCGTCGGCAGCGGCGACGACATCGCCAGCTGGCGCCGTGCCGAGCGCGTCGTGCTCGACGTGTCACTGCTGGTCGCCGGCGGTCGCGGGGGAGTGGCCGACCGACTGGTCGAGCAGCTCGCCATCGAGCCGCTCCACGGGCATGCGGCCACGGTTCCGCTGCGTGCGGTGGAGATCGACGCCGTGAAGTTCGTCGGCTACGCGCCGGTCGAGATCATGGAAACCGTGCGCGACGCGATGTTCGACGCGGGCGCCGGAGACATCGGCGACTACGACCGGTGCTCCTGGTCGACACGCGGCACGGGAACCTTCCGCCCCGGCGAGGGAACGAATCCGACGCTGGGCAGTCCGGGCACCTTCGAGCGGGTCGAGGAGGCACGCTTCGAGATCATCGTGCCGCGCCATCGACTCGCCCGCGTCACGCGCGCGTACGTCGCCGCGCATCCATATGAGGTGCCTGCCTTCGACGTGCTCGACCTGCAGGTGCCAGCGGGCGTCGGCTTCGGTCGTGTCGGTCGCGTGGGCGCCGGTGGCGGCGCGGCCGCGTGGACCGCGCTCGGCGTGCTGGACCCCGAGCTGCTGGCCTATGGCGCGCCCGACAAGGTCCCCGCAGGCGCCGGAGCGGCCGTCCACATCGGCGCAGTGCGCGACGTCTTCGACGCATTGCTGGATGAGGAGCAGCTCGGCCTCGTCGTCGCGTGTTCGGCAACCGATGCCGAGATAGATGCTCTCACCGAGCTGGGCGCGTCGGTGCTGCTCGTGGACCGTGCGCGTGCAGTCGGAGCCTTCGCCGACCAGCTCGCCGGCATGCTCTCGCGTGCGTTGACGTTGCCGGTGTCAGTCGCGGCAGGTCTGCGCTTCCCCGATTCGACCAGCAGCGACGCTGGCGTGCGCGACGACGTCGCCGCCGCCAGCATCTTCGGCGATGCCTCCCCGGCGACCCCCGCTGCGACCGGCGACTTTGCGACCGGCACGTGGCGCCTGCAGTTCGACGGCGGCTCTCGCGGGAATCCCGGGCCCGCCTCCTACGGCTGGGTCCTGTACGACCCCGATGGCAACGAAGCAGTCGTGTCCGGCGTGCGGGTCGGCAAGGCGACCAACAACGTCGCGGAGTGGACCGGCCTGCTGCGCGGGCTCGAGCGGGCCGCCGAGCTGGGCGTGCGTGACCTCGACGTCCGCGGCGACTCGGAGCTGATCATCAAGCAGTTCAACGGCGTCTACAAGGTCAAGAACGCCGACCTGAAGCCGATCGCCGAAGCCGCCAAGGCGCTCGCGCGTCGCTTCGATCGCCTGCGCGTCTCGCACGTGTACCGCGCCGACAACTCGCGCGCGGACGAGCTCGCCAACGAGGCGATGGACGGCCTCCGCAACGAGTAATCGGCGGTTGTGACGAAAACATCCGTGGAGGCGGCGGCACGACCTGCCGAAACCACGTACATGGAATCCAGCCAGCTCGCCATTGATGCCCGAGGCCTCGTCAAGCACTACCGGAGGGGCGTGCGCGCCGGCCTGCGTCGCTCGACCGCGGTCGACGGCCTCGACCTGCAGGTCGCCCGCGGCACCGTCCACGGCCTCCTGGGTCCGAACGGCGCTGGCAAGACCACGACCATCCACATGCTGCTCGGCCTCGTCCGGCCCAGCGCCGGAAGCGTCGACGTGCTCGGCGGATCGATCCGCGACGCCGCGATCCGCGCCCAGGTCGGCTACGTGCCGGAGAAGTTCGAGCTGCCGCCCTTCCTGACGGCGCGCGGCTTCCTCGAGCTGCATGCGCGGCTGCAGGGTAGGGTCGCTCGAAGCGAGCGCGCCCGGGAGATCGAGCGCGTGCTGGAGCGGGTGTCGCTCCGCAGCCGGAGCGAGGATCCGATCTCGACGCTCTCCAAGGGCATGCAGCAGCGGCTTGCCATCGCCCAGGCGATCCTGGGAACGCCGCAGCTCGTGATCCTCGACGAGCCCACCTCGGCGCTCGACCCGGTCGGCCGACGCGACGTCCGCGACCTCGTGCTCGACCTGCGCCGACAGGGCGTCGCCGTGCTGCTCAACTCGCACCTGCTGTCGGAGGTGGAGCAGGTCTGCGACGACGTGGCGATCATCGAGCACGGACGCGTCGTGCGTGAGCATGCACTCGAGCCGCAACAGGACTCCGCGCTCCAGCTACGACTCCGGGTCCGCGACTGCTCCCCGGCGATCGCCGCGCACGTCACGCGGATCGCGCCGGGAGTCGTGATCACGGGCCAGGAGCCTGGTGACATCGCCGAGCTGGCAGGCCGGGTCGCGAGCGAGGATGACGTGGCAGCGATCGCCGCTGCTGTCATCGGTGGTGGCGGACGACTGTTGCGATTGACGACCGATACGGAGTCGCTCGAGGACCTGTTCCTTCGGGTGGTCGGCGACGACACGAGCGAGGCGACCTCATGAAGCTGTTCGCGATCGTCCGACTCACGCTTGCCGAGCTGCGCCACGGGAAGCTGCTCGTGCTGCCGCTCAGCGTGATCGTCGCGATGGTACTCATCGCGGCGAACATCGAGGATCCGGAGCTCTACGGCACGAGGTTGCTGGAAGGCATGTGGGCCGGTCTCGGGGTCGTCGGCGTGCTCGTCGCCGCGCTGACCGCAAGTGGCGCGGTCTCATCGGAGATCGAACGCGGCACGATGCTGCTGCTGGCGGCGCGTCCGGTGTCGCGGCTGACCATCCTGGCCGGCAAGGCGATCGGCATTGCCATCTACCTGCTCGTCTGCGTCGTGGCGTGGGCTGCGACGCTGGCGCTGACGATCGGCACGCAGATCGATGCGGGAGCCGCCACCGCGTTCTGGGGTGCGCTGCTGCTGATCGCTCCGATGCTGCTCGCAGCGATGCTCGCGCTGAGCGCCTCGACCCTGCTGCCGAGCCGCGGTGCGATCGGCTCGACGCTCGCGATCTGGCTGGCCGTCTCGGTCGTTGCGGCAATCCCGCTCAGCGCCGTGCGCGCCGAGAACGTAGCGCGTGTCGAACGCGCCCAGGAGGCGCTGGGCTGGGTCCTCCCGCTGGAGCGGCTCGCCGACCTGCGTCGCGGCGCCCTCGGTCTCGACGTGCGCCCGGAAGACCTTGCCGCGCTTTCGGTGGTTGGCGCCTGGTTTGCGGTTGCCTGCATGATCTTCCGAATTCGCGGGTCCCTCGCTCGCTGATCGCGATTGCTCGAGCTGGTGCCGGGGACCTGCCTCCCACGACACAACGAAAGGATGACACCATGACAGGCACCAAGAACAAGGGCGGCAAGGCCGTCGACGGCGGCAAGAACAAGGGTGTGAAGGCAGTCGACGGCGGCAAGAACAAGAAGTAGGCGCTGTCGGCCTTCGACCCTGCACCGCGGTGTCGCTGGACGCGCCCCAGTCGCTGACTTGGGCGCCGACAGCGCGCCGTGGTGCGTCGTGATTCAGCGCCGACGTGACTGCGATCGAGTTTGCTGCGAATCCAGTCGGGGACCTCGAAGGGGTAGCCAGCAACGAAGGGAACACCCATGTCAGGCAAGCTCGACAAGATCGTCGGCCACGGCAAGGAAGCTGCAGGGGAAGCGACGGACAACAAGGACCTGCGCCGTGAAGGGCGCCTCCAGCAGTTCTCCGGCGACGTCAAGGAGAAGACCGATGACGCCGCGGACAAGACCAAGGACAAGGTCGACGACATGAGTGAAGCGCTCAAGGGTGCGCTTCGCAAGGATAAGTAGCTCTTACGCCAGCTCGATGCGCACCGCAGTGTCGTTGAAGGTGCTCCAGTCACGGACGGAGCGCCGACAGCTCGCTGCGGTGCGCGTGGCGAGCGGGGCGAACGCCTCGACCGACACGTCCGTGCCGTCGGCTCGCTTCGTGCGCGACCACGTGCCCCGCACCTGCCCACCGACGACGATCGTCGGGCGGAAGATCCCGTTGCCACCCGGGACGATCAAGTCCGCGTGCTCCGGATCGAGCTGCAGGTTCCGGTTCTGGTAGCCCAGCAGGTGCTCATCGAAGCTGGGGAGCGCCCGCACCGACTGCCGTGCCGCAGGCAGGTCAGGGTCCAGCGTTGCCGCGGCCTCGGCCAGCATCCAGTGGTCGAGCTCGCCGCAGTGAACCTCGACGAGCTCGTCGCGGACGGCCTCAAGGGCGGTCCGCGCATCCCGCATCGTCAGCTTTGCCCACCACGCGAAGTCCTTGAGCGTCGCGGGGCCGTGCCCGGAGAGGTAGCGCCGCAGGAACTCGCCGAGCGCCACGCTGCCGTCCAGCTTCCGCGGATTCGGGACCCATTCGTCCAGGAGCACCAGCGCTTGCTGGTCGTCGACCATCGGCCCCCAGCAGATCGTGCCGGTCTGGGCGAGGAACCAGATCGTGTGATATCCGCGCTGCCCGGAACTGTCGACGCCGGCCTCCTCGAGCGCCCGGATGAACTGGGCGCGGGTGGCGCGTCCGCCGCCGTCCAGGAGTGCACGGGCAGCGCTGCGCGCGCGCTCGAGATGCGCGTCGTCGATGCCCAGCTGGCGCCAGCGCGTCGCGATGCCATGGAGCAGGCGCTCGGTCGTCAGCTCGAGCATCCAGCCGAGGTCACGAGGTGCGACGACGTGCAAGGTGCCGCGCATCGGCCACGACCGGATGATCTCGCCCGCATCGTAGGCCGCGTACACGTCCTTCCTGGTCGCACCGGGAGCGCGCACACCCACGGCCCAGTGGGACGCAGCGAAGTCCTGGCCCTGGAGCGCGAGCATCGACTGGACCACCTCGGCGGCAGTGGAATGCGGGCTCGCAACGAGCGACTGCGCCTGCAGCCGAAGGCGGAGGACCTGGGCGGGGGTGAGCTTCGTGTTCACGGAGACGACATTATCGCCACGGGCCGGGCCCCGAGTTCTGGTAGCATTCTCGACCGATGCGGCTGTAGCTCAGTTGGCTAGAGCGTCTGCTTGCCATGCAGAAGGTCGTGGGTTCGAGTCCCATCAGCCGCTTCCTCGAAATCCTCGCTTCGGCGGGGATTTCGTGTCTTCCGGGGTCGAATGGCGATCACCGTGGCGCGATCACCGCATCGATCCAGATCGCACCGTTGCGTGCTCCGGTAATTCGGATGGGGACGGAAGGAGGTCGAACGAGGAGCGGAAGCCGGAGCTCGATCCGCCCCGGGCGTGGTCGGGCCAGCGAGTACGTGCCGAGCACGCGCGAACCGTGCATGATTCGCACGGGCCCGCAGTCGTCACACGTCCGGACGACGATTCGTGGCTGTGCCGATGCCGTCGTGAGCCGCAGCTCCGACGTCCGGCTCGTGGCACGGGACCAGCTGCCTCCGAACGCGGCGCGTGAACGCACGTCGACCCAGCCGCCTCGTCGCTGCAGCAGGCGATCGTCGATGAGGCTCGTCGTGCACTGCTGTGACGACGTCGCAGCGTTGCCGACGCTGTCATGTGCGATGGCGCGGACGCAGGTGGTCGCGCCGGGAACGGTGAGCGCGAGCGGCGACGGCGTCCGGCGCCAACTCCCGAACCCGCCGCGATCGTGCCTCGCATCGCGGCGTTGGAACGTCACCTGCGGTGGCATGCCGTCATCGTCGCTGACGGATACACGCAGGGCGATGCGCTGGGACCATGCGACCTGGGGGATTGGATGAAGTCGAATCGAGGGCGGTCGGTCCTCCGGTAGGCCATCGTCGGGCGGCGTGTGGGTCGTCGGTGTTCGATCCGTGCCGACGGAAGTCTCCGTCGTGATGTTGGACACGTTCCCCACGACGTCGATGATCGTCGCCACGAGCGTCACCACACCAGGTGGCACCGGGGACGTGTCCCACTCGCATGACCAGAGGTGGTCGATCGTCGGCGTCGCCGTGCACGCAATCGGCCCACCCTCGCCGACGCGTACGTCGACGCGTGCGATGCGCGTCGCCGCATCGGTGGCCGTGCCCGCCAGCGTGACTGTTCCTCGGACCTCGGGTGCCACTTCGGACCACGTCCCATGCGGTGCAACTCGATCGGTCCGGATCACCTCGGACGAATCGAAGGTCGAGGTGTTGCCGACGTTGTCGCGCACGATGAGCCGAAGCCGCGTGCAGGTACCGCTCGAGGGGGCGAACGACGCGCTGCCAACATCGTGTGCGACGTCGACCCAGTTGCCGAATGCAACACACGCGTTGGCTGCAAGCAGGGCGACGCTGTATTGGAGCGACCATGTCGCCACGCCCGAGCCAGGGTCGTCGCCGGGATCAATGCTGACCACCAGGCTGACGGCGCTCGTGTCGCCTCCCGTGAAGCCCAGCGAGGCACCGATCGGCGGAGTGGTATCCGAGGCAAGGGCGGTATCGTCGTCATCCTCGATCAGGACGGAGGTCTCCCCGGCGTCGAACCCGTCGTAGAACGGATCGGCGCTGGAGATGGCCAGCGAGATGGTCCCGGGGTGCGGCGATGCCTCATCGATGTCGTCAGCGACCGGGCGAACCGTGACGAGTTGCCGCACGTTCCAGTTCGCGGGCGTGAACACCAAGGTAACGGGGTCGACGACGACCTGCTCGTCGCCGGTCACTGCCACGAGGACATTGGCGATCGGTTCACTCGGCAGCTCGAACTCAAGCACGTTCGCGTTTGCAGCGGCGCCTTCGTCGAGCACGAGCGGCAGGCCAGACACGATGATGCCGGGGGTGTCGTCGTCGATGACGGCAATCGTGACGTCCGGGATGTCCACGGTGGCGAAGTACGCGTCGAGCGTGTTCGTGTTGAGATGGATCGTCGCGAGGTGGGTTCCCTCGGCGATGGCGTCGTCGACGACTGACACCGCAACCTGCTGCGGGATGTTCCAGTTCGCGCTCGTGAACGTCAGGTATGGCAGGTCGAGGACGACGTCCGGTGATGCGCCCAGGACAATGCCGACATCCTGTTGCGGCTCGGATGACAGCGTGACGCTGAACACGTGCTTCGCCGCGGGGTGGGCTTCCTCGAGCGTGCCATGTCCGCCGATGACGACGACGTCGTTGCCCACCGCCGCTGCATGTCGAATCTCGAAGGCGACGGTCGTGGTGCGACCGACGAGGTCATACGCGACTGCGTGGACCATGCCGGGCTCTGCTGCTCCTGACGACCAGGAGTACGAGATCTCATATGTCGGGCCGACGGGGTCGTCCATACCGTTCGCCGGGAGCCAGCTCGCGCCGAGCGACGGGAATGCGACGTGCGAGATTCCTGCGCCGAGATCGCTCGCGTCGATGCGCACACGGAACGAGCCGGATGAGGTCAGGTCGACGTTCACCGTCGTTCCGATCGCTGAGTGGACCTGCGGGTTCGTCAATCCGGTGAACGAGTGGAACGACGCCACCGGCGGCCCATTGTCGACGACGACCGTCGCCACGTCCCACTCGCTGTCACTTCCATCGGTGGCGGTCGCCCGAGCCCGGACCTCGTACACGCCGTCCGGAACCGATGTGGTGTTCCAGTTGCACTGCCACCAGCCGTCGGATGGCGCCGCCGGGCAGGCAGTCACGCTCGTTGCACCGACGACCATGACGTGAATCGTCGTTCCGCCGTCGTCGCTCGACTGTCCGGAGAAGGGGTACTCGCCCGCGATGTACAGCGGCGCGCCATGGAGCGCGACGGTCGGGGGTGGTGCACCTGCTGCTATCCCCGGGAACGCCACGAAGACGGCGCACGCCGCCACGAGCCATCTGCTCCCTGATCGAATACCAGCCACCTTCGAAGTATCGGCCATTGGAATGGACCGCGGGAGCGGTGTGCCGAAGCATGGGCCGCATGGCCCGCCGGCACGACATGCCGCCCGTCGTCATACTTCGCCCCTATGGGAATCGAACTGGTCGGCACACGGGCATCGGGCATCTCCGAGACGGCATCCCTCGCGGAGCGGCTGGACGTGGATCAGGGTGATGGGATCTCCATCGCCAGCGCCTACTGGGACGTCGAGGCGTGCACGACGGCGATCGACCTCGCCATGCGCATCGGCAGCGTCACGCAGCTCGTGCTGTGGACCGCCGGAGGTACGCGCAAGGCGTGGATCGCGGCCCGCGAGGCGGCAGCGTCGCCCGCGCTCGACCTGCGGTTCATCGATTCGCCCGAGGGCGGTGGAATCTTCCACGCCAAGGTCGCCGGCGTCACGCACGAGCACGGCGATTGGCTTCGCGCCCTCGTCGGCAGCGCCAACCTCACATCTGCGGCGCGCGAGCGCAACGTCGAGCTCGGCGTGCTGATCCACGACGACCCGGTCGCGCTCGCCCAGCTGCGGGACTGGTACGGCGAGCTGTGGACCGCTGCCGTTCCCGCCGCGCGGATCGACTTCGACGCCGCCATCGCCATCGCGCCGGACCACTCGGAGGCTGCCGCGCGCAAGGCGACCTTCGCCGCCGCGGCGCTCGCAGCTCCCGCGCCAGCGGTGCCGTACCGCTGACACGCGACGTCAGCGCTTCATGCTGCTGCGCAGCACGCCGAAGATGCCGCGCACGACCTCGCGCTGCAGCTGCTTACCGGCCTGCGAGTCGAGGATGCCGCGCACGCCACCCTTCGACGAGGCTCGCTTGGCGCGCGGTCGCGCCGGGTCCCGCTTCGTCATCCTCGGCTCCTCCGGGACCGTGACCTTCGCCGGCTCGGCAACCTTCGTCGCGGCGGCGAGCTTGGCGGCCAGCTGCTCCTCGGCGCTGTCCGGATCCACCTCGGCGGCATAGGTGGCCCACAGGCTCGATGCCTTGGCCGCGGCCCCGACATCGGGCAGCGGATCCATGGAGGAGAGCGGCGCTCGCATGCACGTCCGCACCGGCGGGCGGGGAGCACCCTTCTCATTCAGCGTCGTCACCACGGCCTCGCCGATGCCGAGCTCGAGGATCTGTGCCGCCACGTCGAAGTGCGGGGTGGTCGGCATCGTCTCGACCGCGGCCTTGAGCGCCTTCTGGTCCTGCGGCGTGAATGCGCGAAGGGCGTGCTGGATGCGGTGACCGAGCTGCCCGAGCACGTCGGGGTGGATGTCGACAGGGTTCTGGGTGACGAAGAACACCCCGACCCCCTTGGATCGGATCAGGCGCACCGTGCGCGTGATTGACTCCACGAACGCATCGCTCGCATCGTGGAACAGCAGGTGTGCCTCGTCGAGGAAGATCACCAACTTCGGCTTGTCCAGGTCGCCGACCTCAGGGAGCTGCTCGAACAGCTCTGCCACGATCCACATCATCGCGGCGCTCCACACCGCAGGGCTCTCGGCCACGCCGGGCAGCTCGACGCAGCTGATCACGCCGCGCCCCTGCGCATCCACGCGCATCAGGTCCGCGACCTGCAGGAACGGCATGCCGAAGAACGGTGCGGCGTCGTTGGCCTCGAGCACGACGATCGATCGAAGCAGCACGCCGATCGTCTGCTTCGACACGCCACCCAGCTTCGCGAGCTGGTCCGCGCCGTCCTCGCTCGACAGGTGGTCGAGCAGCGCCCGCAGGTCGCCCAGGTCGACGAGCGCCAGCCCGTTGTCGTCGGCGAAGCGGAAGACCAGGTAGAGCACCTGCTCCTGCGTCTCGTTGGCGCCCAGTACCTTGCCGAGCAGCTGTGGGCCGAACTCCGAGAGCGTTCCGCGCAGCGGGATCCCAGGCCCGACCCCGCCGGGCGCCCAGAACTCGACGGGCTGCGCGGCCGGCACGTACTCGATGCCCAGCTTCGCGGCGCGCTTGGCCCCCGGGCCGTCCGCGGGGGCGGGCGCCCCGAGCCCGGACAGGTCACCCTTCATGTCAGCCACCACGCAGGGCACGCCGGCAGCCGACAGCTGTTCGGCCATCACCTGCAGCGACTTGGTCTTGCCCGTGCCCGTCGCCCCTGCGATCACGCCGTGGCGGGTGAGCATGTCGAGTCGCGCCGTGATCGGGAGATCAGCGAGGAGCTCCTCACCCAGCATCGCCGCTCCGAGTGGCAGGGCTGCCTGCGCATCGGAGTAGTGGTCACGGGTGTCGTTGGCGAAGTCTTCGTGGGTTCCCATCCCGGAATCGTTTCCGCTGCGACGTCCGTCAATCTCGTTTCGGGGGTTCGGCAGCTTGGTGCATCCGGGCTGCGCGACACGGCGCGCTACCTATGCGGGAGCGGGGGATCAGCGGCTCACATCCCAACCAAGGAGCACCACAGATGAAGGGTACCGACCCACAGGACATCGTCCGACAGGCATTCGAGGCCGTCAGCTCAGATGACATGAAGAGCTACAAGCAGCTGCTCGCGGAGAAGTTCGTGATGCACGACAACGATGATGAGCCGGTCCGCGGCAAGGAGAACGCGGCCGACTACTTCCGCCAGTATCGAAAGGCCTTCCCCGACATGCAGGTGAAGATCGACGGGGACGTCATCGCGAGCGGTGACACGTGTGCCACCCGCTGGACGGTGACCGGCACGCACGAGGGCGAGCTGCTCGGCGTTGCACCGACCCACAAGAAGGTCGTCGTGCACGGCATGGAGATCGATCGCATCCGCGATGGCAAGATCGCGGAGTCCTGGCAGTCCTGGGACCACTTCTCGCTGTTCCAGCAGCTCGGCGAGATGCCGAGCGAGCAGCGCGTGCTGGCACGGCACTGATCGCAGTGTTCCGCTGACGTCGGGCGAGCACCT
>JAOPYV010000130.1 GCA_025964435.1 Thermoleophilia bacterium
TTCTGCTAGTGTTCCCCTTCGCGGCCGAGGGTGGCCTGTCTGCGCGTGCGAACGCGCGAGAATGCCCCAGTACCCCTCGTAGTCGCAGTCATTTCCAGTAGCAACGCCAATCCCCCACGGGAGGGTCCCCATGAAGGTCCGACCTTCGGTCAAGCCCATGTGTGACAAGTGCCGCATCATTCGGCGGCACGGTCGCGTGCTCGTCATCTGCAAGGACCCGAACCACAAGCAGCGGCAGGGTTAGTCCCAGCAGCGCTGAGCACGACGAGGAGCACTACGCACCATGGCACGAATTTCAGGCATCAACCTTCCGCCCAACAAGCGGTCGGAAATCGGTCTCACGTACATCTACGGCATCGGCCTCACGATCGCCCAGCAGACGCTGGATGCATGTGGGATCAACCGCGACGCCAAGATCCGCGACCTCACCGAGGACGAGGTCACCAAGCTTCGTGGCTACATCGACACGAACTTGACGGTCGAGGGTGACCTGCGCCGCGAGCGTGCGCAGAACATCAAGCGCCTCATGGAGATTGCCTGCTATCGCGGCATCCGTCATCGTCGCGGCCTGCCGGTCCGTGGACAGAAGACGAAGACCAATGCGCGTACGCGCAAGGGTCCGAAGAAGACCGTTGCCGGCAAGAAGAAGGCAACCAAGTAGTTCCAGCGAGTGATCCAGGGCCCTCCGATAGGGCCCGCTACGAGACCACCCACCACGAAGGACGCACCACCAGATGGCACCGCCCCGCAAGACACAGGCCCGATCCCGCGCAGGACGCAAGGCCAAGAAGAACATTCCCGTCGGCCGCGCATACGTGAAGACGTCGTTCAACAACACGTTCGTCACGCTGACCGACCGCCAGGGCGACGTGATCGTCTGGGAGAGTGCCGGTACCGCAGGCTTCAAGGGCTCGCGCAAGTCGACGCCCTTCGCCGCGCAGGTCACCGCCGACGCTGCTGCTCGCAAGGGCATGGAGCACGGTCTGCAGAAGGTGGAAGTCTTCGTTCGTGGTCCGGGCTCCGGTCGTGAGACCGCGGTTCGCGCCCTCTCGGCTGCCGGCCTCGACGTGATCAGCGTCAAGGACATCAGCCCGCAGGCACACAACGGCTGCCGTCCCAAGGCACGGCGCCGCGTCTGACGCAGGACTACACGGCGGGCCTCTCGGAGGCTCGTTGAAGAACGACCAGCCGCCACATACACCACCAGGAAGGTCACCCCAGGTGCTCGAGTTCCAGATTCCCAAGATCAGCCATGAAGAAGTCGACGACACGCGTGGTCGTTTCGTCGTCGAGCCCCTCGACCGCGGTTTCGGCTACACGTTCGGCAACTCGCTCCGTCGCGTCCTGCTCTCCTCGCTCGAAGGCTCCGCCATCGCCAGCGTGAAGATCGAGGGCGTCGCCCACGAATTCTCGACGATCAAGGGCGTCCGCGAGGACGTCACCGACATCGTGCTCAACCTCAAGCGCGTGGTGTGCAAGCTCCACGGCGAGGAAGAGGAGATCCGCGTCCAGCTCGTCAAGGAAGGTCCCGCCGTCGTGACGGCAGCCGACATCGACGTGCCGGCCGAGCTCGAGGTCCTGAACCCCGAGCAGGAGATCGCCAACCTCGAGGACGGCGGCCTGCTCGAAGTCACGCTCGTCATCCGTCGTGGACGCGGCTACGCCAGCGCCGACGACAACCGTGGCAACGACACCACGATCGGCGTCATTCCGATCGACTCGATCTTCTCGCCGGTCCAGCGCGTCAGCTACGACGTCGAGGCAGCTCGCGTCGGTCAGCGCACCGACTACGACAAGCTCGTCTTCGACATCACCACCAACGGCTCGATCGCTCCCAAGGATGCGCTCACCGAGGCCGCGAACATCCTCACCCGATCGCTCTCGATCTTCGCGACGATCGACGCAGCCAGCGCGCTGCCCGACCTGCTGCCCTCGGCACCGGTCGAAGAGGACTCCGCTGCCAAGGGCATGGAGAACATCCTCATCGAGGAGCTCGACCTGGGCGTGCGCAGCTACAACTGCCTCAAGCGCGTCGGCGTCGAGACCGTCGGTGACCTGATCGCCAAGAGCGAGGCCGAGCTGGCCGCCATTCCGAACTTCGGCAAGAAGTCCATCGAGGAAGTCAAGGAAGCGCTGGAGCGCAACGGCCTCGCGCTGCGCGGCTCCGAGCTGATCTGACAGACGAAGCAGGAGCTGCCCGCTCCGCCCCCAGAAGGAAGTAGTACGACATGCGACATCGACGAACAGGCCGACGACTGGGCCGCGACGCAGCCCACCGCGACGCGCTCTGGATGAACATGGCCGGTCAGCTGATCCGGCACGGCCGGATCCGCACGACGGAGACCAAGGCCAAGGAGCTTCGACCGATCGTCGAGCGCCTCGTGACCCGCGCACGCGTGGACAGCGTCCACAACCGCCGTGTCGTGGCCAAGACGCTGCGCATGCACGACAAGGAATCGAGCCGCAAGGCCGGCGAGAAGACCATCGTGCAGACGCTGTTCGAGGTCGTGGCACCGCGCTTCGTCGATCGCCCGGGTGGCTACACCCGCATCGTGAAGCTCGGCTCGCGTCCCGGCGATGCCGCCAACATGGCGTTCATCGAGTGGGTCGATTTCGTTCCCGAGGCGCCTGGCCATGGCCACTCGCACGACCACGAGGCCCACGGCCACTCGCACACGCATGACCACGCTCCTGAGGCGACGGCCAACGCGTGATGCGTCGAGAGAACTGGTGAGACTGCGAAGCCCCGGCCTTGGTCGGGGCTTCGTCGTTGTGGGAGGTGGTGCGTGGCGTGGTGCGCTGGCGCATCGCGGAACCGCCGCCCCGACGCGTTGCCTTCGCACACGCATGGTGCGAGCGTGGCGAGGGCCTTCGCCCCGACGCGTTGCCTTCGCATCCTGCTCAGGCCCGCAACGCTCGGCGGCTCGCATCCTGCTCGCCGAGCGGGGCTCCGACCCCCGCCACGCTCGCACCATGCGCTCGATCCGCCTGTTGGGATGGAGGTAGAGCACGTTCGTGAACCATGAGGCGACAAAGTCGAAGCACCGGGTCGGAAAGGTCGCCGTCGGGGCTGGTCCGGGCTGTTCGGAGTGCTGAGGCTCGCGGGCGTGCGCAAGTGCGGATGGGCTCACGCGCGCGTGTGCGTGCGCGCGAGAACGTAGGCCGGTGTACGTGGGTGCTCCACCTCAGTGACCTACGGGAGTTGGATGGAGCCGTCCTCGGCGATGGGCCACCCGGGGTTGTGGGCGATCTCCCACGCGTGACCGTCGGGATCGTGGAAGGCGGCAGAGTAACCGCCCCAGACGGTGTCGGCTCCGGGGCGGACGATGGTGGCGCCGGCGGCGCGTGCTTCCTCGACCACTGCGTCGACATCGGCAGGTGAGCGGACGTTGTGGGCGAGCGTGACGGCGCCCGGCGGGTGGACGGTGGTGCCGCTGTCGGCGGCCAGGGCATCGCGGTCCCACAGTGCCAGCGCCATGCCGCCGGCCTGGAAGAAGGCGACGTCATCGGTGGAGGCACTGCTCGCCGTGAAGCCGAGCTGCTCGTAGAAGGATCGGGCCCGCGGGAGGTCGGAAACGCCCAGCGTGATCAGGGAAATGCGAGGTTCCATGCGCCGTTCCTACCCCGAGCGACGTGTGGGCCACCCCGGCCATGCGGCGGCCGGAGGCGGCATGGCGGGCCTCGGAACCATGGTGGAGCGCGGTCGCCGCCACGACGACCGGGTGACGTCACTTTCGTGTTCCGCAGCTCGCACGCTGCGGGACGGTCAACGGAGGTGGCGTGCCAAGGTCATCTGGAGGTCACGTGAACGCAGCACCGCTGCATACGGCACTCGTGCCGGTCGCCGCTACTCCCCACACGCCTGTCGTGTCGGGTGGAGGCGGTGCCGTCGGCGGCATCACGCCGGCGAGTGGCCAGGGCTTCGTGCCGGCTTCGGCTGGCGACGCCGCCGCAGCAGGTGCCGCTCCGGCGGGCGCCGCAGCTGCAGGCTCGGTCGCCCCGGCCGCAGGCACCGACGGTATCGATGCGCAGACCGCGCTCAAGGCCCTGGTCGAGGCGCTGGGCGCCGAGTACGGCGACCCGATCGTTGCCGCTGACGGCAGCGTCTACATGGAGAAGAAGACGCCGGACGTGCGCAACGGCAAGCTGTCGCTCGCCTACGTGCTGGTCGGCAAGATCGACCGCACCACCGGCAAGATGCAGGTCAACCCGACCGTGCTCGAGCAGGTCAAGGCGAAGGCGGCCGCAGGCGCCGAGCGCAAGCTGGTCAAGGTCGGCGACTCCTACACGTGGCAGACCTTCAGCAAGGGCGAGGACGGCCAGATCACGGCCCAGGTCGTGCCCGCCACCGAGGCCGAGCTCAAGGAGTACCAGGCGAAGCTGCAGGCCGAGCAGGCGCAGCAGGCCGCCCAGGCCAAGCTCGAAGGGCGCGGCAACTGGCAGGAGAAGCTCAACGCCGTCGCGCAGAACGTCGGTCTCGTCGGCATGGCAGGCCAGGTCGCCTCCGGCCTCGCAGCCGGACCGAACGCATTGACCGGCAAGCCGGGTTCCAACTGGATGTCGGCGTGGTTCCTCGCCCAGCGCATCAACGGCAAGACCGAGGGCAAGCTCCTCCCGACGTGGCTGACGAGTGGTCCCGTCGCCACCGGCATCGAGTGGGCGCTCCAGGGCTACCAGTTCCTCGACCTTGGCAAGGACATCGCCACGGTCAAGAACTACATCAACAAGACGCCGCTGCCGGCGGTCAATCCTGATGCGCTGGCGTACCTGACCAAGCGCGGCATGGACGCGACGAACGGTGCTGCCCTCGTGCAGCTGGGCACGGAGATCCGGAATCCGGGGCTCCTCAACCCCGCGGTGCTCGGCTCGGCAGCGTCGCAGCTGGTCGACGGCACGGGCCGACCAGTCCTGCTTCGAAGCGTGGTCGAGACGGCGAAGGATGCCGCAGGCAACGCTGTTCGCGATAGCGCCGGCAAGCTGGTGCTCCAGACCAACACGGGCCTGACGATGGTCCCGAAGGCCGAAGACCTGCACAAGGCGATCGCCGCGACGGACCCGATCCAGAGCAAGGGCCTGAACGTCAAGAACGCGATCGACTCGGGCATGGGCAAGGGCCTGGGCATGCTGCGTGGCCTCATCCAGCCGGCCATGATCGGCGCCAGCGCGCTGAGCCTCATCTCGAGCACGATGACCGTGAAGTCGATGGTCGAGAAGAACGGCGCCAAGTCCCTGGTCAACACGCAGCAGGGCCGCGGAGCGGCGCTCGGCGCGATCTCCGGTGCCGGCTTCCTCGGCATGTACCTCGTGCCGATGGCGATGGAAGCGCTCAAGGTCGCGAACCCCGCGGTGGCAGCAGCTTCGGCCGCGATCAACATCGGGTCGACGATCCTCGGCGGCGTCCAGATGCTCAACAGCTACGGGCTGTTCGGCGGCGAGGGCTTCCTCAACAAGGATGCCTTCCGCGCGATCTTCCTCATCCCGCCGCTCACGCCGCTCGGCGCCTTCGGCTTCTACATGAAGCACAAGAAGGAAGAGGCCGAGAAGGCGAACGCCAAGCTCGAGGCCGCGCAGAAGTACGCAGTCGCCCAGGTTCAGCAGCAGCGCGAGATGGTCAAGCTGCAGCTGCAGAACGGTGGCAGCGTCGCCGGTGCAACGCCGGCTGCCGATGGCTCGATCAACGTCACGACCTCCATCCCGACCGACATGTCACTGCTCGTGCGCCAGCTCAACGGGCAGGTCCCGACGGCAGCGGCTCCCCCTGCAGCGGCGGCGGCGCCTGCAGCGGCACCCGCCACAGCAGCAGCACCGGCCGCGGCCGCCCCCGAGGGCGCGTCCGCACTGGAGCAGCAGCGCGAGCAGCTGAACATGTCCGCACGCCCGATGCGCTGACCCTGTTGGTACCCGCAGGCACGCCTGCGCGCGCATATCGAGACCGCGGTCACTCGCGTTGCAGTTCCCGCTTGACGTGGTTGCGGTTTCGTTGCACCTTGGATGTAGCTTCACTCATGTGAAGTGCCGACAGGGCTGCAGCAGGTGGGCAGGACACCCACCGCCAGGCGCGCAGCTCCGTCGACAACAGGAGGACGGGACAATGACGGCAATTAATGGCAATGCGGCACCGCTGGGTGGAGCAGACCTAGCTGCGACGATCGCACAAGCCCAGCAGCTCATGGGTACGCTCGGCATCGCAGGAGGCGGCGCTACTGCTGCTGCACCTGCTGCAGGAGCTCAGGGTGCCACCGCCGCTGCCGGAACCGCTGCCGCCACAGGTACGTCAGCACCGCTGACCGTTCCGGGCACCGGTCAGGCACAGGCGCTCAACATCCAGGGCGTGGGCACCAAGTACTTCGCCGCCGCTCCGGTCGGAACGCCCGCGAAGGAGATCACCGCGTACCAGTACGCGGAGAAGAACGTCTCCTTCAAGGTCGACCTCGACTACCGCGAGGGCATCGCCGCCGGCCTGTCGAACCTCGGCAACATCTTCAGTGCACGCCAGGAGCGCATCCGCCTCCTGTCCAACGCACTGGCGAATGACGCCAACAACGGCACGATCAACGCCGCTGACATGGCTCGACTGCAGGCGGAGAACTCCACCACGGAGCAGCTCTCGCTCATGCAGAAGAAGATCTTCGATTCGGTCCAGAACGCCATCCAGGCTTGGCTGCGCTGATGTCACGGCATCGCGAACAGCTTCACGTACGTGCGGTACCGACCACGGCGGATGTCGTGCACGGCACGAGCACGAATGCCGCGACGACGCCACGCCCACGGGCTGCCGAGGAGTCCCTCGGCATGTTCGGCGACGTGTCACCGCACGTGCTGCTCCAGATGGAGCTGATCGTGCGGGCATCGTCGACACCAAAGGCAGCGTTGGCACCCGTCATCGCGCTGCTGGTCGATGGCAACGCGGCCAAGCGCGCGGCGATCGTCGAGGCGTTCTCCGCGAATGACCCGCTGCGTGAGCAGTGGGAGCAGGCATGGGCCGCGCTGCGCCGCTGACGCGCCGCAGCGACCCGAACCTTTCGTAGCCACCGCACCACGCACCACCAATACCCGAACGACCACCCCCCAGGAGCCCCCCCACCATGTCGATCTCGCAGCTCACCGGTTACGCCGTTGGATACTCCAAGGCG
>JAOPYV010000135.1 GCA_025964435.1 Thermoleophilia bacterium
CGTCGATTCACGGCCGTTGAACGCATGCGACCTCGTCTACCGCAGACGGAGCGCCACGCGGACCTCGTCGACGCCGGTCTTCCAGCAGAACTTCTTCCCGTTCTCGGTATGGATCTTCTGGGAACCAATCACGCAGTAGTCCCAATACTCGTCAGTCCCGGCCCAGACCTTTCGATCCGGGCGGTCCACACGAGTTATGAGGATGCGACGCGAGAAGTTGACGCCCTGCCCGCGGAATCGCACCAGCACGGACTCCTTGCGAGGCCCCTTTTTCGCCGTCGGCACAAGGTACATGTAGGGCTCGACCTCGGCCGCGTCATCAGGCGTGAAGTGGCGCATCTCCAAGCCGGGTCCCAGGGGCCAGTTCCGCCGGTTCGACGCAACGGCGAAACACATATCGGGCACTGGTCGGCGAATCCATTTACCCGTGCCCCGGCGCACCTCGACGACCCCAGGTGGCCCGATACGCACGTTCTCACAAGCCGTTTCGGCTGACTCGAAGCTAATACTCGGCTCGCCAGGATGTGACTTATCGATCTTTGCCTTGAATCGACCTGCCGTTCCAGCAGTCATCAAGATAGCCAAGGGTTCATCGAAATAGCACGTATCGAAGGTGTTGGCCCAGCGAGCCCTCAGCCCCTCGCCGTTTCGAACGCTCTCGAAGATCCATGGATCCGCGGACGCATCACCAGACGCACGTAGCTGGTCGCCTTGCCATATCTCCCAAGCGCTGACGCTCGGGTCCTGCACTTGAATTTCCAAGGACCGGCCCCATGCCACTTTGGCGCCGTATGAAAAGGGCTGTGATGTCGCGCTCGTTTCGCACAGCGCCGCAGAGTCGGCGAGCGCAGCCTGAGCACCGGGCGCAACGAGAAGGAGGGTGCCCGTGATGGAGAGCGAGAGGATCGCGAATAGCTTCATTGGTCGCACCTAGGTGGCAGTGCAGGACAGTGGGCGCAACGGAAGGCCACGGTGGCTACGCGCCCGTGCCGGGCGCGACCAGCTCCTGGTCACGCTCACCGATGCTCTGGTTGTATTCAGCGGCCTCGGGCTTCTCCTCGAAGTGAAGCACCTCACCAGCGGCGAGTTCGATCAATGCGTCCCGCACTTCAGCCGGTGTGACATAGAAGTACTCCCGCCGCAAGTTCACGCGGTTCACGCGCTTGTCAGCGAAATGCTTGTGCAAGTCGGCTTCGACGGTGACCGCGTCGTTGGAGAAGAACAGGGTGTGCGTGTCGAAGTTGAACGGGACGCTTGCGTCGCCGAGTTCCTTGACGCGGTCGGCGGGCTCGAGTCGTCGGGTCATGCCAATCTTTACGATGCGCTCGCCGAATGAGCCAACGTTGGAGACGACGTACACGTAGCCCGCTCGGATATGCGCTGCGCGGTAGTCCACGTCCTCGATCGCCTTCGCGACGTCGGCGAGCTGATCGCGCAGGCGCTGCGCGCCTTCTTCATCGCCGGCCGCCACGAGCTTCTCGAGCGCGTTCGCGTAGTGCGACTGCTCCTTCATGAGCTTCTCGCGCGCCTTCTCGAATTCCATTTGCGCTTGCTTCTCCTCGCGCAGCCTGGCCTTCTCCTCGCGCTCGGCTTCCTTTTCCTGTGCGCGCATGTTGATGTAGTCGGCCGTGAGCGTGAGCTCGCGATTACGGAGGGTCTCGTAGTCGTCGTTGACCTCGATGCTCATCGTCTTGCCGAGCCGCTCGATCGTGAGTGCCACCTTGCGCAGGCGCTCGATTCCACTCTCCAGCTTGTATGGCTTCATGCCACGCACGAGGTTGTCTGCCTCAGCGTTGTACGCACGCAGCATCAGCTTGGAGTAGTCGTTCACCATCTTGCGTCCCTGCGCCTCCGAGCCGTTGACGGTCCAGCCCGAGGCGGCAGTGATCGCGCCGCCATCCTTCTTGACCATCTGCTTGATACGCGCCTTGATGCTGTCGAGCTCGTCCTTGTACTTCATGGAATCGTCGAGGGGGTGGCGGTACTCGTAGACGCCCGCCTCCTGCATGAGCACGGTCTCTTCGGTGACGACGACATCTTGTCGGAGTTCCGCCAGTTGCTTGCTGGCCGTTTGAATGTCGCCCGCGATCTTGGCGAGCTCTGCTTCCTGCTGAGCGGTCGCAGCGGCCTGCTCTCGTTCGAGTTGTGCCTTCTGCGCACCGACCTGATGCTCGAGCTCGATCTTGAGCTTTTCCAACTCGATCACTTCGAGCGCACCGAGCCTGTCGAGCTGCGCCTCCAGCTGGTCCGCCTCGAGGGCGAGTTCCTGCGCGCGCTTCTTGGCCCCGAATAAGGAGATCTTCTGTGTGGACCGAGGTGTTCTGGGCTCTGGGTTCGTCGTCATGGCCGCATCATCGGCGCTCATCGAACCATCCTTTACGGGAACAGATGTACCAGTGGAATGATGATCTTGATGCGATGCCCTTTGCGATCGGGTCGAGGCGCGCGGCGACTATCCGCGGGCTCAGCGCTGGGGCTGGAAGGATCGCGCGGTTCGCTGCATGGCGTCGAGCGCGGCTGGAGCCATGGGATGGTGCTCCCCCGGGGGCAGGACGGCGAACACGTCGCGGCGAGGCATGGGCCCGGCGACGTCGCGCAGGACGATGCCGGAGTATGCGTCGGCCAGGAGACTCGGGACGATGCCGATGGCGATTCCTCGACCGATGAGGCCGCGCATGGCGAGCGGGTCCTGCGAAATCGATACGACATGCGGTTCGAAGCCTGCGTCGCGGCAGGCTTGGATGATGAACCCGTCGGAGGAGGGGACGACCCAGTCTTCTGCGGCCAAGGCTGTAAGTTCGATTGGCTTGGTGCCGCGTGCGAGACGATGGTCCGCTGGCATGGCCAGCAGGAACGTCTCCTGCAGCAGGTCGATGCGCCGTGCATCGGCCATGTCGGCGCGGGGGCTCGCGGAGTCCTGATAGCTGACCGCGATGTCGAACTCGCCCTGGAGAAGGCGTCCCTCCAGGACGCTCGGTGTGACTTCGTGGATCTCCACGCTGACATCGTGGTGATCCCGTTGGAACTCGGCAATCGCGGCAGGGACGAGCCCTGCGAGGGCGGTTGGGAACGCTCCGATGCGCAGTCGGTCGCGCCGCTCTGCCGCAAGGCCTGCGATCTGGCGCTCCGCAAGCAGGAGCCGCCACGCAATGTGGTCTGCATGTGTCAGCAGCAGCTCGCCGGCGTGCGTGAGCCTGAGCCCGCCCTTGCCACGATCGAACAGCCGTACGCCGGCCTCCGTCTCGAGGAGGGCGATCTGCTGCGACACAGACGGCTGGGAGATCAGCAGTCTTCGTGCGGCCTTCGAGAACGACTGCTCGTGGGCGACGGCGCGGAACGTGAGGAGCCTGCGAGGGTCCATAGGTAATTCCTATCGTGGTGCAAAAAAGAGTATTTGATCCTATCGTAGCTAGCGCGCATCATGACGGACATGTCGCACCATCCACACCCAGGCACCAACTCGGCCGGCCGCGTGCTCGGCGCGTTGCTGTGTCTGCTCACGATCTTCGGTCCTGTCTCGATGGACCTCTACCTGCCAATGCTGCCATCGCTCACGATGGACCTCGGTTCGCCGGTCTCGGTCGCGCAGCTCACCATCAGCGCCTGCCTGCTCGGGCTAGCGCTCGGGCGGCTCGTGGCTGGGCCGATGTCCGACCGATTCGGCCGGCGGATCCCGCTGCTTGTCGGTGTGGTGGCATACATCGCAACCTCCTTGGCATGTGCCTGGAGCGCGTCGATCGAGATGCTGATCGTTGCGCGGTTCGCGCAGGGCCTTGCCGGCTCGGTCGGCATCGTCATCGCGCAGGCAGCTGGCCGCGACATCTACTCGGGCGGCAAGTTGATGCGCTACTACGGCCGCCTCACGGTGATCGGTGGCGTCGCGGCGATCGCCGGACCACTCGTCGGCGGCCTGCTCGCCAACGTGACCGATTGGCGCGGAGCGTTCGTCTTCCTCGCCGCACTCGGCGCCGTGATCCTCGTCGCCTCGATCGCACTGATCCGCGAGACGCTCCCGGCCGACCAGCGGCGGCGTGGCGGGCTCCGGCAGACCGCCAGCGACTTTCGCGAGCTGCTCGCAACGCGAAAGGTGCTCGGCGCCGTCCTGATCACCGGGTTCACGTACGCGGCCGTATTCGCGTACCTCAGTGGTGCGACATTCGTGCTCCAGGGCGTCTACGAGCTCACGCCGCTCCAGTACTCGTACGCCTTCGGCCTCAACTCGCTCAGCTTCGTCGTGTTCGGCTTCCTGTCTGGCCGGCTCTGTGACAGGTGGAGCGAGGGCGCGGTACTCAGGGCCGCGCTTGCGATGTGTGCGACGGGAGCGCTGCTGCTGCTCGCCACCTCGCTGTTCCAGCTGCCCCTTGCGGTGATGCTGACATCGCTGGTCGTACTGCTCGGCGGGGTTGCCGCGGCCACCCCGCCCGCGACCTCGCTCGCGCTCGCGGACCACTCGGAGATCGCCGGAACCGCATCATCGCTGCTCGGCGTCGCACGATTCGCGTTCGGTGGACTTGCCGCCCCACTGGTGGGCATGAGTGGAAATGCCACTGCCCTCGGCATCGTCACGGCAGTGAGCATCGCCCTCGCCTGGGGCGCCTACCGACTCGTTGCCGGATCGGCAACGACATCAGAACCCGCGACGTCCGCACCTCGACTGACACCAACCTCGACGCTTCAGGAAGTGACCTCATGCAGCTGATCCGCAACACACTCGAAACCCTCAAGGGCCCCGCCGACTGGTTCACCGGGGACGTGTACATCGACACGATCACCACCCCCGACGAGCGCTCCAACGTCGGCGCGGCGGCCGTCCGCTTCACCCCTGGTGCGCGCACCCACTGGCACACCCACCCGCACGGCCAGACAATCTGGGTCACCGACGGAATCGGCCTGTGTCAGCGTGAGGGCGGCCCGGTCGAGCTGATCCGCGCCGGCGACCGCGTGTACTTCGAGCCCGGCGAGAACCACTGGCATGGCGCCGCGTCGAACCGCTTCATGGTGCATACCGCCATCCAGCAGGCCGACGAGGCTGGCAGCCCCGTCACGTGGGGCGAGCCCGTCACGGACGAGCAGTACGCATCAGCACCCCGCCTTGACCACTGAACCCCGACGAAACAAAGGAATCACACGATGAAGGCAGCACTCATGTACGGCACTGGCGACGTTCGCATCGAGAACGTCGCTGACGCCCAACTCCACGAATCCACCGACGCGCTCGTGCGCGTCACCCGAGCCTGCATCTGCGGCAGCGACCTGTGGCCCTACCGCGACATGGCAGCGACCGAGCACGGCATCCACATGGGCCACGAGGCCGTTGGCGTAGTCGAGGCAATCGGAGCGGACGTGTCGAGCATCAGCGTTGGCGACACCGTCATCATGCCGTTCGCCTTCTCTGACGGGACCTGCCAGTTCTGCCACGAGCACCTGCACACCTCCTGTGAGAACGGCGGCTTCATGGGCAACGAGCAGGTCTGGGGCGCTCAGGCCGAAGCCGTGCGGGTACCGCAGGCCGATGGCACGCTCTACGCCGTCCACGCCGACCTCGACGACTCGCTGCTTGCCTCGCTGGCGACCCTGTCTGACGTGATGGGCACCGGTCACCATGCCGCGGTCGTCGCACGCGTTCGCGAAGGCTCGAAGGTCGTCGTCGTCGGCGACGGCGCAGTCGGCCTGTGCGGCGTCCTGGCCGCCAAGCGCCTCGGCGCCGAGCAGATCATCATCATGGGTCGCCACGACGACCGGATCCAGCTCGCCCGCGAGTTCGGCGCCACCGACGTCGTGCGCGAACGCGGCGACGAAGCCATCGAGCGCGTACGCGAGCTCACCGGCGGATTCGGTGCCCACGCCATCCTCGAGTGTGTCGGCACCGACGCGGCGACCCACACCGCCATCCGAGTCGCCCGCCCCGGCGGTGCGGTCGGACGCGTGGGCGTGCCCCACTACGACACGGTGCCGGACGCGCAGCCCTCGTTCTTCGGCAACATCACCGTGGGCGGCGGTCCAGCTCCGGTCCGGGCGTACATCGATGACCTGCTGCCTGACGTGCTCAACGGCAGCATCAATCCGGGCAGAGTCTTCGACAGCCTCGTCGACCTGGCAGGTGTGCCCGACGGATACCGGGCAATGCACGAGCGTGAATCGATCAAGGTGCTCGTCAAGCCCTGACGGGAACTCGAGATGAGATGGAACGCGACAACGATCGCCGCGGCCCTGACGCTCGTAGTGATCACCTTCAGCGGATGTCAGTCGAGCGCTGGCGACGGTGACCGGTCAACCGAGACCAAGCCGCCCGCGACCAAGACGGAGACCAACGTGGATCTGAACGAGGATGAGCCTGCGGACAGGACGCCGCCTGAGGCGGTCGTCGGCGCTCGCGTTCGATTCTCACATGGTTCGGATGAGGTGATCGTCACGATCGGCGAGGACTCTCCCGCCACCCGCGACTTTCTGTCGATGCTCCCGCTGAGCCTCGATATCAAGGAGCACGCGGGGAGGGAGAAGATCAGCTACCTGCCTCGGCGCCTCAAGCACGAAGGCACTCCCGGGTCCGATCCCGAGAACGGCGACCTCATCTACTTCGTTCCGTGGGGCAACCTTGGCTTCTATTACGACGCCGAAGGCATTCACTACTCCGAGGACACCCTGCACCTCGGCACATATAGCGCGTCGCGCGATGCGCTCCGCAGGATGGAGGGGCAGGACGTCCGCGTCGCGATCATCGACTGACAGTGCGGTACGAGCATGCAGGCGTTCAGGGGTACCACAGATTTCGTTGCTATTCGTATCGACATGACGGCGGGCTCGTGTACCATCGCGGCACGCCCGCCGACGGCGTTTGTCTCAGTGCAATGCCAGACAACATCCCGATCGAAGGCGAATCATGAAGCGATTGCCCGCAACACTCATTGCCGGACTGACGTGCCTCCTCGTGGCACCTGCCGTGGCCGAGGCAGCGGCACCTACCGTGCCGGCGAGCGTGACCGCCACCGTCGTGGTCGACGGGCTGCGTGCCGCTTCCGTCGACGTCGCCTGGACAGCCTCGAGCGACCCGGATGGCGATACGGTCAGCTACGAGGTGCAGTCGATCGAGGGCGATGCCGTGTCGTCCACCAAGACGACAGCGACGAGCACGCGGCTCTCGCTGGTGCGCGGGCGGGCCTACATTCTCTCGGTGGCAGCCGTCGACGCGACCGGTAGCCGCTCAGAGCGGAGCGCATCGATCACCGTCACGGCGCCGCCCATCGCCGTTCGGCTCGTCGCCGGCATCAGCCCGCGCGGCGGTTTCGCGCAGGCCTGCGCCGGTGTGGCTCGTGCCTGCACCGTCATCAACCGCACCCTCGCGAGCGTGCGCGTGCGGGCAACGTCGACGGCGAAGCTCACCGATGCGCGTGTCCAGCTCACGGTGCTGTGGCGCAAGCCCGGCACCACACGGTTCGTGGTGCGCCCGTCGGTGATCGCAGGTGTCTCGACAGGCCGCGCGTCGATTCCCGCCGCCCGCTTCGTCACCGCGCCGGGTACCTGGTGCGTGCGTGTCCGCCTGGCGCCCAACGACGGCTCACTGGTCACCCGAGCGGCCTTCACGCCCACGTGCCTGCGCTACGCGCCGCCCGTCGCGATGGGCTGAGGCGCCAGACACAACCCAAGTTCGACGCCTGACGGCGGCTCCGCACCACGCGGGGCCGCCGTTGTCGTGCTGCCAGCCGCCGCGGGTCGCTACGAGGGCTGAAACCGGGATCTCCATCGGTTCGAGCGCTCTGCGCGGCGATGCTGGACCTGCCGTGCTCTAGCCACGGGGGGCAACTCGTGGTGCCATGGCCTGGCAGGTCACGCAACGCTATGTAGGAAAATGAGCACTCCATGCGCATCCGCCACTTCCGTACCGTCGCTATCGTCGGAGCGCTCACGGCCTTCCTCGCCGTACCCATGCTCGCGCAGGCATGCTCGATCGTGTTCAGCCCGCCCAAGCCGCTGCACATACAGCAGGCCGACCTGCGGTTCGGCATCGCGCACCTGTCGAGCCGAGCCCAGTGGGGTCTGGCCGATGACTTGGGTATCCGCACGCCCGCGCCTAGACCAGCAGGTGCGACTCGTCGGATGGCGCCCGGGCCACACGGTGCAGGCGTCGTTCAAGCAGCAGCGCACGCTCAAGGTAGTCGCCTCGTGGCCCGAGGGAGGCGCGGAGTTGATCGACGATTCGGACCCCGCGACGCCGGCCTGCGCGATCGCCGGGCAGCGCACATGGTCGCCGCCGACCTTCTTGGTCCGTGAGTCGGCGCGGGCGATCATCATCACCTCGGTCAGCCGTCCCGTGAAGGGCAGTCGCGCCGGCTGCGCCACGGTTCGCAACAGCTGCGACGACGTGCGCTCGGTCACCTTCAAGCTCAAGGCGCCGGTCGGCAACCGACGCATCTACCGCAGCCGCTTCGCGTAGCCAGTCAGTTCACGAAGTCGTCGTACTTGCGCCCGCCCTGGAAGGGCATCAGGTGCTGGGCGACGAAGCCGTTCGGCACCGTTTCGAGCTTCATCACGCCGTACTCCTCGGGCCACGAGCCGTCACGCGGCAGCTTGAAGGTCCCCATCAGCATGTCGACCACGGGCAGGTGGATCGCGTAGTTGCGGTCCCAGTACAGCTTGTGGCGCGCGTGGTGCCAGTGGTGGTAGCGCGGCAGCACGACGAGGTACTCGAGCCAGCCGAAGCGCACGCCGATGTTGGCGTGGGCGACCACGGCCTGCAGGCCGACGAGGATGATGTAGGCGTTGACCGCGGGTTGCGCGAAGCCGAACACGAGTAGCGGCAACAGCACGACGCTGCGCGTCAGCACCGTCTCGACGAAGTGGATGCGTGATCCCGCCAGCCAGTCCAGCTCGCGGCTGGAGTGGTGCACGGCGTGGAAGCGCCACAGCGGCATCACCCGGTGGTAGGTGCGATGGATCAGCGCCTGCGCGAGGTCCGCGACGAAGACCGCGACGAGGAACTGCAGCCACAGCGGCATTGAGACGACGAACTCCTTGACCGCGCGGATCTCGACGAAGCCGGTGATGAAGGTCGTGCCGACGGTTACCGCGATCAGCAGGAACTGGATGAAGACGTGGCTGGTGAAGAAGTAGGCGGCATCGGTGCGCCAGCCGGGGCGCAGCGGGCTGAGGTGGCGGTGGGCGAAGTAGTGCTCGAGCGGGATGAAGACCACGGCCGAGAAGAAGAGCGAGAGCACGAACCAGTCCAGGCCGAGGCTGTACGGCGTCGATTCGATCGAGTCGAACTCGACCGTGGCGCCACCGAGCCAGAACGATGCCGTGGCGAGCGCGACGCCGCCGAGGCCGCTGGCGCGAGCCTGATCCTTGAGCACGGCGATCGTGCCGAAGCCGAACGCGGCGATCAGCCCGCCGAGCAGCAGGTAGCGCGCGAACGCCTCGGAGTAGATCGCCCGCACCTCGACGCTGGTCAGCAGCTGCGGGAAGTGGAAGCAGAGCACCGATGCGAAGGCCAACAGCCCGAGCGCCAGTGACGCGTACCCCCAGAACACCGGATGTGAGAACACGCGAGGTCGCCGCCGCCCCGGTTCGATCGTCGGGTGCGCGTACTCGGGAATCTCAGGCAGCTTCATTGCCGGATCATCTCATTCGCCGCCGCTCGCTCGAGCGGCAGTCACCGCAGGCGCAGGTCAGCGTAGATCGGGCGATGGTCGGACCCGTTCCGCGCGCCGATCCGCATCCCGTCCACGGTGATCCCGGGGGAGAGGAACACGTGGTCGAGACGAAGGCCCGGGAGCCATTCCGGGAGACCACGCCTGGCCCAGGTCGATCCGCGGCCGCGCCCTACCTCGTCCCACCCAGAGCGGAGGCCGACGCCGGCGATCGCGGCGTGGTGGCGCGACGTCTCCGTGAAGTTCATGTCACCCGCGACGATCATCGGCAGCTGTTCGTGCTCGAGCACCTTCACGAGCTCCGGGACCTGACGACGTTGCTCGACGTGACCGACCGGCTTCACGGCAACGGTCAGGTGGATGTCGTACACAGCTATGTCGCGACCGCCGACCCGGACGACCGCACGCGTCTGGAGGCGATGCGGGTCGCCGAGGTCGAGCAGTCGGGCGCGACCCACGATCGGTAGCTTGGAGTACACGGCCACGCCGTCCGAGCCGAGCACGCTGCGGTCCGCGACGAAGGGGAAGCTGTTGCGAAGTCGGGCGTCTGCGTCCGCGTGCCACCGCTTCGTGTACTCCTGGAGGAGCAAGACGTCGGGATTGACCTGCTGCACCTGTGCGAGCACGCGATCCACGTCGGTGTTCTCATACAGCACGATCGCGCTCATTCCCCGGAACGAGGCGGGACCGGACGGCCGTCG
>JAOPYV010000141.1 GCA_025964435.1 Thermoleophilia bacterium
CGTGCCGACGTCGTGGGGGACAGCGCTCATCGGCTTCGATGGCCGCAACGTCACGTCGCTGCGGCCGCCCACGACCGACGGCCCGGGAGGCAGCGCGCGAGGGGTCGTCCGTGCGGTCGACGCCGACGCTCCGCCGGTCGTGCAGGAGCTCGCCGGGCGTCTCGTGGAGTACCTCGCAGGTCACCCCCTCGAGCTCGCCACGCGCGCCGAAGTCGAGCGCTGGCTCACGGCCGCGGGCGTCGTCGGCTTCCGCCGCGACCTCTCGCTCACCCTGTTCGAGGTCCCGCGTGGCGTGACGTTGGCCTACGGCGAGCTCGCCGCGCTGGCCGGACGCCCCGGCGCTGCCCGCGCCGCCGGGACCGCCTGCGCGCGAAACCCGTTGCCGGTCATCATCCCGTGCCATCGCGTCGTCCACGCCGGTGCTCGCCGTGGTGACGTCGGCTCCTACGGCGCCGCGACCGGCAGCGACTACAAGCGGCGCCTGCTCGAGCTCGAGGATGCGGCCCTCGTCCGCGTGGCCCACCCCGGCACCTGAGCGTGGCGGCTCAGGCCGCAGCTTCCTGACCGTCCGAACGTCGGACGAGTGATGCGCCGAGGAATCGGCGATGCAGCTGCTCCCGCCACCTCCACTCGTTCGAGCCACTCCGCCCTCCGGGGTTACGGCGACGCAGCATGCCGCCGCGCACATGACGCCCGAATCCCGGGCCCTGCTGCCGGACGCCTTCCTCGACGCACGGGTTGGGCTCGGCACGCTCGCAGAATCGCTCAACGACCAGATCCGCTTCCGGGTCCTGCAGACCGGCGCCGTGCGCGACTGGAGGATCGTCCCCGATTCCCCGAATGCGGTCGCCCTCATGCAGACGGAGGCTGGCCCAGCGCTGCTGCGCCAGCTGCGCGTGGCGGTCGATTCGACCGGTGCCTTCGGCGCGAAGTCCACGCTCCAGGGATTCATCCTCGCCGAGGACGATGACTCGCTCCACGCAGCATCCCTGCTCTCGAACATCGATGCTCCGGAAGGGCCTGCGCGCTTCGGGTCCGTTCCAGCTGGTGACGTCGGCGCTGCGACCAGGGCCTTCGGACGGTACGCGCTCGATCTCGAGGCGCGTGCGACCGTCGGCGCGCGCAACGCCGGTGGATGGATCACCTTCTTCCCTCCCACTGCGCGTGGGATGCTCACCGCCGCAGGTGCATATCGACCAGGGCCGGGAGACGAGCCCCAGTTGTCGTCACCCAGCATGGCGAAGTACATCTCGGGCAACCAGGCGCACGAGGTACAGCACTCGATCACGCCGCGGACCGCCAGCGTGGCTGAGGAGGCACGCTGGATCGAGGAAGGCACCGCGAACGTGCTCGCGCGCACACCCGTGTTCCAGGCGCGCAATGCGCGTGCAGCCGGATTGACGCCGGAGCGCTATGCCCAGCGCCTCGCGAGCGAGCCGTCCTTCGACCCGGGGTGGAAGCCCTACGGCCGCCCGAACCTGCCCGCCGCAGCGGCGGAGAAGCACGACGCGATGGTGTCGCGACGCTATGGCGACTCCCAGGTGGTGCTGCGGGACCTGGTCCGGCTCGCCGGTGCGGACTTCCGCTCCAAGGCCGGGCAGGCGAAGGTCGCCGAGCTGCTCCAGGCCAAGTCGATGAAGTTCACGCCCGGCGTGCTCGCGAAGGCGATCATCGCGGAGCACGGCCTCGAGCCGAAGGTCTACGACCGGCTTCGCTCACGGATCCAGGTCGCCGTCGACCTGCCGGACGGGGTGCAGGGCATCGCACGTGAGTTCGGCATCGCGTGATCGGCAGCTTCGGGTCCGGCCTTTCCGGCACGGTCACGCGCGTCCTGTAGCATCGAGGGGCCCCGGCGCGCGCCGCTCACGCCAGATATTCCGGCAGCGCGTGCGCCCCTGACTTCGAGCCAAGGAGCGAGTGTCATGACCCGTGTCGCAATCAACGGATTTGGTCGTATCGGCCGCAGTACCTTCCGCCGCATCGTCGAGCAGGGCGGCGACGTCCAGGTCGTCGCCGTCAACGACCTCGTGCCGACCGAGACGCTCGTGCACCTGCTCAAGTACGACAGCGTCCAGGGACGCTTCGACGCCGACATCTCGCTCGCCGACGGTGGCTTCTCCGTCAACGGCCAGCTGGTCCGCGTGACCGCCGAGCGCGATCCCGCCGACCTGCCCTGGGCCGAGCTCGACGTCGACGTCGTGCTCGAATCGACCGGCTTCTTCACCGATGGCGAGAAGGCGAAGGCGCACATCACCGCCGGCGCCAAGAAGGTCGTCATCTCCGCTCCCGCCACGAACGTCGACCTGACGCTCGTCATGGGCGTGAACGACGACGAGTACGATGCCGACCAGCATCACGTCATCTCGAACGCGAGCTGCACCACCAACTGCCTCGCGCCGGTCGCCAAGGTCCTCCACGACACCTTCGGGATCGAGAGCGGCTTCATGACCACCACGCACGCCTACACGAGCGACCAGCGCCTGCTCGACGCGCCGCACTCGGACCTGCGTCGCGCCCGCGCCGCTGCGCTCAACATCATCCCGACCAGCACCGGTGCGGCGAAGGCGATCGGCCTCGTCCTTCCGGAGCTCAAGGGCAAGCTCGACGGCATCGCGCTCCGCGTCCCCGTGCCGGCCGGCTCCGCCACCGACTTCGTGGCGACGCTCGCGACCGAGGTGACCAAGGAGCAGGTGAACGACGCGCTGCGCTCCGCCGCCGCCGACGGCCCGCTCAAGGGGATCCTGTCCTACAGCGAGGCGCCGCTCGTCTCGACCGACATCATCCACGACACGCACTCGTCGATCGTCGACGGCCTGACCACGATGGCGCACGGCCGCACCGTCAAGGTCCTCGCCTGGTACGACAACGAGTGGGGCTACTCGAGCCGCTGCGCCGATCTCGTCGGTCGCCTGGCGAAGGTCGGAGTTGCAGGATGACCTCGAGCTCCTTCGTGCGTGACCTGCCGTCGATCAGCGGCGAGCAGGTCGCGGGCAAGCGCGTCCTCGTGCGCGTCGACTTCAACGTGCCGATCGTCGACGGCGAGATCCAGGACGACAACCGCATCCAGGCTGCCATGACGACGATCGACCACCTCGTCCGCCAGGACGCGACGGTCATCCTCATGTCGCACCTGGGTCGGCCCAAGGGCCAGCGCGTCGAGGAGCTCAGCCTGCGTCCCGTCGCCGAGCGGCTCTCGGAGCTGATCGAGCGCCCCGTCAGCTTCATCGACGACTGCGTCGGCGAGCGCGTCGAGGCGATCGTCCGCGACGCTGAGCCGGGGGACATCCTCCTGCTCGAGAACACGCGCTTCCACCCGGAGGACACGGCCAACGACCCCGAGTTCGCCCGCCAACTCGCGCGGCTCGGTGACCTGTTCGTCAACGACGCCTTCGGGACCGTCCACCGCTCCAACGCGTCGACGACCGGCGTTGCCGCGTACATCCCGGCGGTCGCCGGCTTCCTCGTCGAGCACGAGCTCCAGCAGCTCGGCCACCTCGTCGAGGCGCCGAACCGACCGTTCGCCTGCATCGTCGGCGGGCTCAAGGTCAGCGACAAGATCGGCGTGCTCGAGAACCTCGTGACGCTCGCCGACTCCGTGCTGATCGGTGGCGCGATGGCCAACACCTTCCTCGCGGCGAAGGGTGCCGACGTCGGCTCCTCCTACGTCGAGGACGGCGACGGCATCAAGCTCGCACAGCAGATCATCGACCTCGCCGAGGAAGAGGACTGCTCGCTGCTGCTGCCGCTCGACGTCGTCGTCGCGCAGAAGCTGGCCGAGGGCCAGGAGACGCAGGTCGTCCCGGCCGACAAGATCCCGGACGGCTGGATGGCGCTCGACATCGGCCCGCGCACGCGCATGCTCTACATCGTGCACCTGGCCGACGCCCACACGATCTTCTGGAACGGCCCGATGGGCGTCTTCGAGATCGAGGAGTTCGCCGACGGCACCCGTGCCATCGCCGACGCCGTGGCCGACAACCCGGGCTTCACCGTCATCGGCGGTGGCGATTCGGTCGCGGCCGCCAACCAGTTCAAGGTCGCCGACCGCATCTCCCACATCTCCACGGGTGGCGGCGCTGCACTGGCACTGCTCGAGGGCGAGAGCCTGCCGGGCATCGAGGCAATCCTGGAGGCACCGCTGTGAGTGGCCAGAAGTCATCCCTGCGACCGATCGTCGTCGCTGCCAACTGGAAGATGCACAAGCTGCGCTCCGAGGCGCTCGAGTACCTCGAGGACCTCGGCACGTGGATGGACGACCACCCCGAAGGACTCGGCACGCGTGTCGAGGTCGTCGTGTCGCCGCCCTTCACGAGCCTCGAGCTGGCGGTCGAACATCGTCCGCCGAACGCACGCATCTACGCGCAGAACATGCACTTCGCCGACCAGGGTGCCTTCACCGGCGAGGTGAGCCCGGCCATGCTGCGCGACCTCGGCGTCGACGGCGTGCTGCTCGGCCACAGCGAGCGACGTGCCCAGTTCAACGAGCACGACGCCGCGCTCGGCGAGAAGGTCGTCGCGGCAGCCGAGTTCGGGCTGCGCCCGATGCTCTGCGTCGGCGAGACGCTCGAGGAGCGCCAGGGAGGCCATGCCGAGGAGGTCGTGCGCGACCAGCTCGAGACGGCGCTCGGCGACCTCGACGTGATCAAGGCGACGAGCAGTGGCCTCTCGATCGCGTATGAGCCCGTGTGGGCGATCGGTACCGGCGAGACGGCGACGCCGCAGCTCGCACAGGAGATGCACGCCTTCATCCGCGACACGCTCAGCTCGATCTTCACCGCGGAGATCGCGGAGCGGATCCCGGTGCTCTACGGTGGCAGCGTCAAGCCCGAGAACGCGCACGAGCTGCTGTCGCAGCCCGACATCGATGGCGCGCTCGTCGGTGGCGCCGCGCTCGAGGTCGACTCCTTCAGCGGCATCGTCGCGGCCGGCCTCGACGTCGTCTCCGGCTCCGAGGCGCGGGCCTGACATGGCAGATGACGTGCACGACGTGGACGTCCCGCCGGTCGTCGCACCGGCCGCAGCCGTGCGCCAGCCCGCCGCGCTGATCATCCTCGACGGATGGGGCGCGGCGCCGCCAGGTCCCGGCAACGCCGTCGACCTCGCGCACACGCCGACCTTCGATGCCCTGCACGCAGCGCACCCGCATGCGCAGCTGATCGCGAGCGGCATCGACGTCGGCCTGCCCGCCGGACAGATGGGCAACAGCGAGGTCGGGCACCTCAACCTCGGCGCAGGTCGGGTCGTCTACCAGGACCTGACCCGTATCGACCTGGCCATCTCCAACGGCACCTTCCACGAGATGCCCGCGCTCGTCGACATCGCCGACGCCGCCGCCAACGGCAGCGGCGTGCTGCACATCGTCGGGCTCGCCTCCTTCGGCGGCGTCCACTCGCACCTCACCCACATCGTCGAGCTCGCCCGCCTTGCCGCACGTCGCAACGTCCGCGAGATCCGTGTGCACGCCATCACCGATGGCCGCGACGTCGCACCCGACTCCTCGCTGCATGACCTCGAGTGGCTCGAGCGTCGGCTCGGCGACATCGAGGCGACCGAGGATGGCTGCCGAGCCCGCATCGTCTCGGTGATCGGCCGCTACTGGGCGATGGACCGCGACCACCGCTGGGACCGCACCGAGCGCGCCTTCGACCTCTTCGTGAACCGCCAGGGCAAGCGTGCCTCGTCGGCGCGCGACGCCGTGCGCCAGTCGCATGAGGCCGGCATCACCGACGAGTTCGTCGAGCCGTTCGTGATCGCGCTCGACGACGCAGGGGACGGCATCGTCCATGGCGACGCCGTCGTCTTCGCGAATTTCCGGCCCGACCGCATGCGCCAGCTCGTGCCGGCGCTGACGGCGTCGGCCTTTTCCGGCTTCGAGCGCGGCGCCGCCTATCGGCCCGTCCGCCGCGCTGCGACGATGTGCGAGTACGATCCGACGCTCGAGCTGCCGATCGCCTTCCCGCAGCAGCTGCTGACGCACACCCTCGCGGACGTGCTGGAGGAGGCCGGCGTCGGCCAGCTCCACGTCGCGGAGACCGAGAAGTACGCACACGTCACCTACTTCTTCAACGGCGGCGTCGAAGGCATCCATGTCGGCGAGGTGCGCCGTCTCGCTGATTCGCCCCGCGACGTGCCGACCTACGACCACAAGCCGGAGATGTCGGTCGACCAGGTCGCCGACCTCTTCGTCGAGGGCTTCGCGGATCCCGCCGTCGGCTTCGCCGTCGTCAACTTCGCCAACCCCGACATGGTCGGCCATAGCGGTGTCACCAGCGCCGCCGTGCTGGCCTGCGAGGCCGCCGACCGCGCGCTTGCGCGCGTGGTGGCCGCGGTCGAGGCGCGTGGCGGTGCGTGCTTCATCACGGCCGACCACGGCAACGCGGAGCAGATGCTGACGGAGCAGGGCAAGCCCCACACGTCGCACACCACGAATCCCGTGCCCTTCATCGTCACCGCCGCCGACGTCACGTCGGTACGCCCGGGGCGACTCGCCGACGTTGCGCCGACGCTGCTCGACCTGCTCGGCGTTCCGCAGCCGCCCGAGATGACCGGCGCGAGCCTGATCCTGCGCGGCTGACCCGCGCCTCGCCGGACTAGTTGCCGGCGAAGTTGAGGAGCCAGAGCAGCCAGAGCATCGCGCCCATCATGATCACCGTGATGATGATGCGATGGATCCGGCGCGGCTGGTTCGGCATCGCATGCCGTGCCTCCCACGTCTCGACGCGCTTCTGGAAACGCGTCATCCGCTTGAGCTCACGTCGTTCCTTCGGCGTGAGGTCGGGGGCCTCGAGCATCGCGAGGAGTTCGGCGTGCGACAGGGGCGCGGTCGGCGTGGGATCAGTGGGAGCCATGCCTGAATCCTTGCAGACTGCGCGCGCGTGGGCGCTGGAACTGCCTCAAGGTCAGGACCGCTCTGGGTAGTGTGGTGTCCCACGAACAAGGATGTTCCGCATGATGGTGTCTGCAACGACCAATCCGGCTACCTTTCAGTTCCGCTACGAGCAGGGACAGTTCCTGCCGCTGATGATGGGTTCGCGCACCTTGGAGCGCACCTTCGACGCGTCGTGGGATGCCTCCGGCGCCGCGACGGGCACCGTCCAGCGCCGCTCCCTCTGGGCGCCACCGATGTCGGAAGGCCAGCAGGTCGCCTACCGCGAGAAGACGACGCCGCTGACGAAGGATGCGCGTCCGGACGCCATCGCCGCGTTGCGCGCGGCCGTCGATGGCGCTGCCATCCTCGAGATGCGCGTGAGCGACCAGACGAAGCGTGACCTGGGCGTGACGATCCACTGGAAGCAGCTCGACGGGACCTGGCAGAAGCCGGTCATGCTCGACAAGCTCTCACCGGTGCTGCGGTCGGCATACGATGCCGCCATCGCCATCGCGCTTCGCTGACCTGCAGCGAACGCGCTACCAGCCGAGCTCGAGGCGGTCCGCCGTCTCGGTCGGCAGGCCCGCGGCGCGGATCGATGCCTGCGCCGCGGCGATGTCGTAGTCGACGCGGCGGAAGGTGAGCACACCGCCCTCGAGTGATGCCCACGCGGCGCGCGGGTCGCGGTCGCGCGGCTGGCCGACGGACCCCGGATTGAAGACGCGTGCGGTGCCGCGCTCGAGCAGGATGCTCGAGCCGGCAGGCATCAGTCCGCCGCTGGCGACCTCTGCTGCAGCGGGAAGTTCCCAGAGCAGCGGCATGTGCGTATGGCCGACGGCACCGAGCTCGCGCTGCTGCGCGCGCAGGTGGGCGGTCGCCGTCTCCGCGGTGCGGACGTACTCCCAGATCGGGTCGCGATCGGAGCCGTGGTGCAGCTCGACGTTGTCGAGCAGCGCGCTCGGCTCGAGTGACTGCATGCGCGCGATACGCTCGCTGCCGAGCACCTGGCGCGCCAGCGCGATGCCAGCCCCTGGGCCGCCATCGAACAGGCCCGGCACGACATCCTCGGACGCGCGATCGTCGCCCGAGACGGCGAGGTCATGGTTGCCGGCGAGCACGACCTCGCAGCGATCGAGCACGAGGTCGAGGCACTCCGCCGGCTGTGCGGCGTAACCGACCGTATCGCCCAGGCACCAGATGCGCGCGTCGGACCCCCCGACGGCGTGGATGTCCGCGAGGACAGCCTCGAGCGCGGCGAGGTTCGAGTGGACGTCACTGATGAAGGCGATCACGCGACGTGACCCCGTGCGTCAGTGGTCGGTGGTCTCGGGGAGGTTCTTGATGCCTTCCCGCGTGACCCACTTGGACCAGTTGTCCTCGAGCGCATCGATCAGCTCGCGCACGAAGCGGGGGCTGAGGTTCATGCGGCTCACGACGACGCCCGGCACCTCGTCGGCCTCGATCTCGTGGTCCACGCGTGCGAACGTGATCGTGAACTCGTAGTCGGAGTGACTGACGTTCGCGAAGTTCGCATAGTGGCCCGCCATGATCTCGGGCGAGGTGTGGATGTTCAGGTGACGTTCTCGCGGCTCTTCTTCCATGTCGGGCACCCTACCAGCCCCCGCACACGGGGCGAATGCAAGGATGCAGCGATGGAGGTTCATCTCGTACGTGCCGACCTCGTCGTGGTCGGGTCGCTCGCCAGCGACTACCAGCGCATCGTCGCCGACTACGAGCGGCGCCTCTCGCGCTACGTGAAGCTCGAGGTCCACGAGCTCAAGGCGGAACCGGTGCAGCGCGGCGAGGCGGTCGTGCTGCGCGCCGAGGGCGAGCGCATCACGACCCAGCTGGATCGGATCGCGGCCCGCGGTGCGGGCACGACCACGCTCGTGGCGCTCGACCCGCGCGGTGAGCAGCGAACCACCGAGCAGCTCGCGGAGCGGTGGCTCGGGGCGGCGCACCTCGTGCTCCTGATCGGCGGCACGCTCGGGTTGACCGATGAGCTGCGGGCACGCGCCGATGACCGGATCGCCTTCGGCCGCATCACGCTCCCGCACCAGCTGGCGCGGGTCGTAGCGACGGAGCAGCTCTACCGCTCGTTCCGCATCGCGCGCGGCGAGCCGTACCACTTCTGAGGCGTCGGTTTACTGTCTGCGCTTCGGAGCATCACTGGGGGACTGTCCTTGACCACTCCCCTGTCACTGGAGCTCCACATGTCCACCTGTTCACGCCGTTCCCGCGCGCTCCTGCTCCTGTCTGCCGGTGCACTCCTGCTCGGAGCGCCTGCCTCGAGCAGCGCCGTGGAGCCGTCCGCCGTCGACGCCTGCCCTGACTCGATGAATCCCGGTGTCCAGTCCGAGGGCACCGCGTGCATCACCGGTCCCGTCGTCGTCACGGATCCTTCCGCTGCAGGCGCTCCGACCCCGGAGGATCCCGCGAAGCTCGCCACCGCAGAGCACGATCCGCTGCTGGGTGAGCTGCGCGTGGAGACGTCGGTTCCGAACGGTCCCGTCGTGCTCGTCGGCGGACCCGCCGGAGCCGCAACCGCGACGCTCGCGGCGACCGCATCGCCGCTCGTGTCCGTACCGCGTGGCGCTGGGGCGTTGCCGTTCACGGGCGCCGCGACGACGCTGGTGGCCGCGATGGGTGCCCTCACCGCGCTCCTGGGTGTGGCGCTGCACGCATCGGCTC
>JAOPYV010000144.1 GCA_025964435.1 Thermoleophilia bacterium
TGCTCTACAACGTCTTCGACTTCGCCGACACCGACGTGCAGGAGGTCATGGTGCCGCGCCCCGACGTGGTCGGCTTCCCCGTCGACATGCCGCCGGCAGAGCTGCTCGCCGCCATCGCCAGCCAGCCCTTCACGCGCTACCCGATGTACCGCGGCTCGATGGACGACGTCGCCGGCATCCTGCACATCCGCGACCTGTTCACCGCTGCCGAGCAGCAGGGCAAGGAGCGCGTCAACGTCGAGGGCCTGCTGCGCCCGGCGCACGTCGTGCCCGAGAGCAAGTCACTCGCCGGCCTCCTTGCCGACTTCCGCCGCTCGAAGAGCCACATGGCGCTCGTCATCGACGAGTACGGCTCGCTGGCCGGCATCGTCACGCTCGAGGACCTGATCGAGGAGATCGTCGGCGAGATCGACGACGAGCACGATCGCCCCGAGCGCCCGCTCGAGCGCATCGGCGAGGGACACATCCGCGTCGACGGCAAGTTCTCCGTGGAGGAGCTCAACGAGCGCTTCGGCCTCGAGCTCCCGAGCGACGATTACCACACGATCGGCGGCGTGGTGTTCGGCCTGCTCGGCCAGGCGCCGCACGAGGGCGACGTCGTGCGATTCGACGGCGTGCGCATGGAGGTCGTCGAGACCGACGGCCCGCGCATCGTGCACGTCGACATCATCATGCGCCAGTCGTTCGATGCCTCGCCCGCTCGTGAGGGCGACGTGCCCGGAACGTTCGTGGACCTCGAGCGGCCGACCGACCATGGCGACGAATCGGGGGATGACCTGATTCCCGGAGCGGATACACCCCGCGTCAGCGGTGGCGGCCCACACACCTGAGATCAGGCGGCCGCGGCGTCCTCGTCGGCGGGTGCGATCTCCTTGGCAGCAACTCCGCCGAGCGGGTTGTTGATCTCCATGCCTTCGAGCGTGCCGCCGGTATCGATGCCGCGCTCGCCGCACCAAGATTCGATCACGTCGAGGAAGACGCTGACGACGGCCGGGTCGAACTGCGTCCCGGCGTTCTCGGTGATGATGCGGCGCGCAAAGGTATGGGTCTGGCCGGCGCGGTACGGGCGATCGCTGGTGATCGCGTGGTACGCGTCGCAGACGAAGATGATGCGGCTCGCCAGCGGGATGTCCTCGCCAGCGACGCCATCGGGGTAGCCGCGGCCATCCCAGCGCTCGTGCTCGTGGCGCACGATCGGCGCGACGTTGACGAGGAATCCGATCGGCTTGAGGATGCGCTCGCCCACGATCGTGTGCGACTTCATGACCTCGAACTCTTCCTCAGTCAGGCGACCTGCCTTGTTGAGGATGGCGTCGGGGATCGCAACCTTGCCGATGTCGTGGAGGATCGCGCCCAGCTCGAGGTCGCGCAGCGCCGCGTCGTCCATGCCGAGCCGGCGACCCGTCTCGAGCGACCATTCAGCGACGACGTCGGAGTGGTCGGCGGTGTACTCGTCGCGCGCCTCGAGCGCGTGGACGAGCGCCTGGATCGTGTCCTTGTAGTTGCGCTCGATCTTCTCGGTCGCCTCGATCGCGACGAGGCAGGCAGCCGCGTGCTCACAGATCGATGCGAGCAGGGCGAGGTCGTCGCTCTCCTGCTCGGGCGTCACGGTGTCGGGCTGCTCTGCATAGAGCACGCCGTGGATGCGCTCACCGCTCACGAGCGGGATCGCATGACAGGTACGGTCAGGTCGCTCGACGCGGCTGGAGCGGCGGCGGTGGAGCGCGGTGGAGACGAGCGAACGCTCCCGATCGGAGCCGCGCGCGGCGATGCAGCCCTCGTTCGCAAGTGGCTTGAGGTCGCCGTCGTATACGGCCGCTCGCGCATAGCCGAAGAGCGCCCCGATGCCGATCACCACGGCGGTGTAGAGGTCGTCGCGCGTCGCGCACCCGGTGACCGTTCGCGCCAGGGTATTGGCTGCGGAGAGACGACTGGCGCGTACGTACTCGCGTGCGAACAGCTGGGCATTCTCGAGGGCGATCGACACGGCCGGGGCGAGGGCGAGCAGCACCTCACACACGCGGGCGCGCCCTGCGGGGGTCGACATCTCGTCGCCGGGGGTTCCGACGAGGAGCACGCCGGTCGTCCGGTCGCCAGCACGCAGCTGGACTGCCCAGACTGCGGAGTCCTCGACCGAGGCATGCCCGGCCAGTGAGCTCAGTCCGAGCGAGGCGCACATGCGCAGCGACGGGCTCGGCAAGGTGGTGGGAACGGCGTGCTCGAGCGCTGGTGCGACGAAGGCCATCTCCGGCGCCGTCGCGACGCGCAGCGTGCCGTCGGCGGGGGAGACGAGCACGGGCACGGTCACGCGACCGAGGGAATCCATGGGCAGGACGGCGACGGCTGCATCGCCGAGCAACTCTGCGACGAGGTGCTCGACCGCTGCACGTAGCGACGGGACGTCGCGCTCATCGGTGAGCTCGGCGAGCACGCGGTTCTGGACGCGCATCGCAAGCGCGGCATCCTGGGCGGCGCGGTGCAGCTCGGCCTGCTGCATCGAGGCCGCCACCTGCTGCGCGAAGATCGTCCACGCCTCATCGGCGATCGGCTGGTCGGTCGGCTCGGCGATGATGGTGATCGCACCGAGCACGCGGTCGCCGACGGTCAGCGCGTGGATGCTGACCTCCTCGACGCCGACGGAGAAGAGCAGGCGACGCCATTCGGTGCCGGCGCCGTGGCCGAGCTCGTCAGAGGTGACGGTCTGTGCAAGTCCCCCGCGCGCTACGCGCATGAGGACCGACGGAAGTGTGGAGGGTGTCTCGGCGCCATTGCCGGCGCAGGCGAGGTGGACGGGTCGGCGTCCATCGAATCGCCAGATGTCTGCGCGTCGCGCGCCCAGGTAACGGACGAGGGCATCTGCGGCGTTGCCGGGGATGATGTCCGGGTCGAGCACGGCGGCTGCCGCGCTGGTCGCTCGGTTCACCGCACGCAGCAATGGATCGGCGGGCCGATCGGCGTGACGGTTGGAACCGGGCGTGGACATGAGGGACCTATCGGCCCACGATCGTTGCAACTTGACGCCATATTTCCTTTGATTCTGGTCAGTTTTCCCATCGAACGAATACCCCGAGTCGGCTCAAGCAGGTCTGCATGGCTGCCGATACCGAATCCGTGGCCCGCCCTGCACTCCTTTCCCCAGTTCACGCCGACCGGCGTATCCCCCGCATCGATCCGGTGTTGGCGATCGTCGCGGGCGTGCTCTGTGCCGTGATGGCTTGGGTCGCCGCGCCGCTTGCGACCGGTGCCGCCGCGCCCGTGAGCTCGGACACGCGTGTCGAGGTCGAGGTGCCCAACGCCACGTCAGTCACGCCGGGCTGGCAGGCAGGCCAGACCGCCGTCCGCCTGCCCAACCTGTCGATCCCGGGCGACTCGCAGGACGTCACCAGCGATGGCTGGCGCCTCGCCGCCAACTGGGCCAACGGCTACGAGATCCGCATCGCATCGACCACGTCGCCAGCCCTGCGTGGTGCCAACGCCGTCGATGGCGAGGGCGCACCGGATACCTTTGCCGACTACTCGACAGGTGCGGCATGTCCGTGCGCGTGGAGCAGTCAGGGTGCGAAGAAGGGCATGTTCGGGTACTCGGTCAGCGTCGAATCCTCCAGTGGTCCCGTCGCCGACGATACGGCCAAGTGGGGGGATGCCAGGAGCCGGAAGTGGCGCGGATTCACCAAGAGCTCGTACCGGGCGTTCTCCACGCAAGGCGGCACGGGCGAGTACACGATGGCGCTGCACCTGCGGACGATGATTCCCGACGGCGCCGTCCAGCGCGAAGGTTCGTACCGCGCCGGGCTCGTCATCTCCGCGCATCCGTTGCTCTAGCCCTCGCGGTCCTGCTCGTCGGCCCGGCGAGCGCGCAGCTCGCCGCCGCCGCTGACGCCAACGAGGCGTTCACGATCACGCCCTCGGTCCAGCAGCTCGACGTCCGGCGCGGCGAGACGACCACCACCACCGTGACGATCAAGAACCAGACCTCGCTGCCGTACAAGTTCCTCGTATCGGTGGGCGACGGTCGCCCGCGTACCACCACCACGGGACCCGCGCCGATCGAGACGGCAGCCCCGGGCAGCATGCCCCGAGGCGCCGGTGCCTGGCTGACCGCCAGCCCGACGTCCATCAGCATTCCAGCAGGCGAGGAGCGCGACGTGCGCGTGCGCATCGCCGTGCCTCAGGGCGCGAGGATCGGTGGCGCCTACGCCACGCTCGGCATCCTCAATCCACCGTCGGAGGCGGGGGAGGGCGTGCCGATCGGCCTCGACACCCAGGTCACGTTCCTGCTGCGCGTCGCTGGTGACTATCGACGCGCCCTCGACGTGGAGCTGACCCCCGCTGGTGATCGATTCCGCTGGCGCGCGGGAACGGTGCGCTGGACCCTGGTCATGCGCAACACGGGCGACCTGCACGAGAACGTCTCGGGTGCCGTCGTGGTCGATGGCCTCATCGCCGGCTCGCGTCGGCTGCCACTGGACTCGGGCGTGCTCCTGCCGGGCGAGACGCGCACCCAGCAGTTCGACGTCGAGCTGCGCGACGCTCCCGACGTGCTCGACGCGAACGTACGCATCGATCGCGATGCCGCGGACGACGCGCGCGCCGACTCGCCGCGCGTCTACGTGCTGCCGTGGTGGCTGCTCGTCGTCGTCGGCGTGCTTGGGTTGGTCGTGTGGTGGCGCATGCGCGCGCCGCGTACGTGGCATGCCGAAGATGACCTCCCGGATTGATCAAGGCCGACCCCCGGTATGCCGATAGGTCGTGCATGAGCCCTCGGCGCACGCGCTCACGCCTCCTCGATCTCCTCGTTGCCACCGCCTGTGTGGCATGTGTGGCTGCGCCTGCGCTCTCGATCGGCTACGCAGCCGACGTCCAGGCGCCCGTCTCCGAGAGTGGCAGCAGCGTCGACCAGAAGGTGCTCCAGAGCGGCATCCTGTCCCAGCCGCTGAACGGAACCTTCAGCAACGACACGTCGGGCGTGGTCAACGGCTCGGTCCAGTGGGACCTCTACTCCTCGTCCGCCAACGGCATGAAGCTGCTGCTGTCCACGGATCGCTCGCCGGCCATGCGGGACGCGCAGAACGGCATCGACGTGGCCGACCTCGCCGACGAGCCGAAGGCTTGGGACGTCGCCGACAACCAGCGTGGCTTCGGCTTCACCGTGGTCGGTGACTTCGCGCTGAACCGCTTCGAGGACGGCGCCCGCTGGCGCGGCTTCGATGGCAAGCGTGGCGTCGAGGTCGCACGCAAGAAGACCGCTGCGCCCCGAACGCGCACCACGGTTCGGCTGCGCGCCGAGTTTGACCAGGCCCTCCCGGCGAATGCCCGACCGACGGCGAACATCCGCGCCACGGCCGTCGCGCAACTCTGAGGCAACCAACCAGTGACCCGCGTCCTACACTCGCTCGACCACCGCATCGCGACACTCGCGATGACGCTGGTGATGCTGCTCCTCGCGGCGCCGCAGGCCGGCGCGACGGTCGCCAGCAACGGCGATTCCGTCGGCTTTGGCGTGGCGCCCCTGATCTTCGAGCTGGAGGCCAAGCCCGGCGCCAGCGTGGTGCAGCAGATCCGCGTCACCAACACTGACGAGCGCGCCACGACGTTCACCTTCTCCAAGGAGGACTTCGAGGGCAGCAAGGCTGATCCCGACGCGACACCCGTGCTACTCGGTGGCAAGTTCGAGAGCGCGATCTCCGGCTATGACTGGGTCACGACCCCGGAGGACATCACCGTCCCTGCGGGGCAGACGAAGCTCGTCAACGTGCGCGTCGCGGTTCCCGCAGACGCCACCGGTGGCCACTACACGGCGCTGTTCGTCATGCCAACGGCGCGCACGGCGAATGCGCTGATCGCACAGAGCCGGATGGGCGTGCTGTTCCTCATGAATGCCGGTGGCGTCCCGCCGCCGGACCTCGTCGTCACCGAGATCACCCAGGTCGGACCGAACAAGACCGTGACCCGCTACACCAACGGTGGCGCGACCGCGGTCAAGCCGACGCCGCGCATCACCGAGGAGACGCGCGGACCCGGCAGTGGCACGAAGCGAACGATCGCGGAAGGCACGTGCACCCGCGCGCTGCCCGGCGCCGTCGGCGAGTGCGAGACAGTAACGAAGAACGGAACGACGGTCGGTGGCGGCCGCGACGGCCTCATTCCCGGCAAGCGCTCGCTCGAGCTCGTCTCCCCCGAGGGATCCAGCGCCACGGAGGACCTGCCGACCGAGTGGGCCAGCACCTGGTCGAGCCTGCTGCTGCCGCTGGTCGGCATCGCGCTCGCGGTGATCTACTTCCTGTTCCTGCGTCGCCGTCTCAAGACGGATGACGAGGACGAGGCATTCGAGCTCTACGCGAACTGATCTTCGCTCGCCTCGTCGAAGTCATCGACGAAGTCCGGCTCTTCGGCCGACTCCTCATCGAGCATCTCGCCGTCGAGATCGGCGTAGTCCTCCGGCTCATCCGCCGCGTAGGCGTCGTCCAGGCCCGCGTCCGCGCCGGTCGATTCGAGGACATCGAGGATGTCGGGCTCGTCGGCAGCTGATTCCTTGGCGTCGGCTGCAGCAGCTGCAGCAGCGGCGGCCGCGGCACTCGATGCGGCGGCCTGCGCCTGGGCGCGACGCTGCAGGATCCAGCGCGTGAGCAGGATTCCACCGATGATGGTCGCGATGGCCGCGAGGATGCCCACTGTCCATGCCCAGACCGGGACGATCCAGACGGTCCTGGTGGAGACGAGCGTCGTGCCGGTCGGCTCGATGCGCAGGCGGCTGACGACCTCGTGGCGTCCGAAGCCGAGCTCCTTGGAGCCGACGACGACGCGGCCCTGGGTGCCCTTCTTGTCCGACGTGGTCGTCACGTTGCGCGGGGTGTCGGGCACCACGACCTGGCGTCCGATCTTGATCGCCTTGGACTTCGCGGTGCCCTTGATGCCGATCGAGCCCTGATAGGCGAACCACTCGTCGCCGACGTTGTCGATCTGGATCTTCGCGCGGATCGGTCCCTTGGTCTGCAGGCGCGGCAGCTCGAACCGCGTCAGCTTCGGCTTCGGTGGCTCGCCGCCGGCCACCGAGATGAAGACGAGCGAGCCGATGCGCGAGCGCTGGTTGATCTGGCTGCCGGGGCTGACGGCCGCGGGCTGCGTGGCGAAGAGCGCGGCGCCGAGGCTCGTCCCGCCGGGCGTGTTGTCGGGCACGGTGATCTTCAGCGGCACGGTGACCGTCTCGCCGGCGGGGATCGTGATCTTCCGCTTCGGGACACTGAACCAGTCACGCGTGGAAAAGGCGGTGGTCTCGTCGGCGGTGTCCTCGATGATCTCGACGCCGTAGCTGGCATCGTTGAAGCCGAAGTCGCCATGGAAGAAGTCGACGACGAGCGGCGTCGCGCCGCGCGCCGAGAGCTGGATCTCGCGGATGACGACTTCGCCGGCCTTCGCCTGGACGTCAATCCGGGTCGGGGCGAGCTCCAGCTTCGACTGGGCAGGCGCGGTGGTGGCAGGTGCGGCGTGCACCTGCGGCGCCTCGAAACCGAGCGCGAGCAGCAGCGCGCCGAGCGAGAGGGTCAGGAGCGCGCGAAAGTTGGGTCGGACGGCCACGTTCATACTTGGCCGATCCTCCCCGTCCGGTTCGCTCTCCGAACGTCAGGGGCGGCGCGCGGTGAGCACGGGGCGCACCGGCGGGGCGAGCATGTCGCCCTCGGACCACTCGAGACCGAGGCAGAGGACACCGACGTACTTGTCGTCCTCGAGCACCGGCAGGTGGTGGACACGGTTGTGGCGCAGCGTTCCTGCGGCCTCCGCAGCGGTCCGGTCGGCGTTGATCGTCGACAGGTTCTCGCTGGTCATGATGGCCGAGACCGGGCGGTCGGCGAGGCTGTCGCCCTCCGTCGCGAAGGCATCCACGATGTCCCAGTCCGTGATGATCCCGACGAGCTTGTCGTTCTCGACCACCGGAATGGCGCGCACGTCCGACTCCTGCATGACACGCGCGGCTTCCCGCACGGTGACGTCGGTGACGATCGTCGGGAAGGATTCGATGCCATCAAGGATGTCGCGGACCAGCATGTGGTGTGTCCTTTCGGGGGTTTCGGCTCACCGGCGGGTACCCGACTGGAACAGGCCCGAAACGGGAATTTCCCGCCTCCGTGGCCGTATGGCGTCTTTCCACACGTGCGCTGGACCCGCGCGCGCGGGTCGCACAGACCGATACCTGTAGGATCTTCGGCATGGCCCGTGCTGCAAAAGACAAGCCCATCAAGCTCGACGACGCCGACTGGAAGATCCTCGGCCTGCTCCAGACCGACGGACGTGCGACGTACGCCCGGTTGGCGGAGACGGCGGGCATCTCGACGGCGAGCGCGCATGACCGCGTCCGCAAGCTCGAGACGCGCGGCGTCATCATGGGCTACCAGGCGCTCGTCAACCCGCGCGCCGTGGGCGCCGAGGTCACGGCATTCGTCGCAGTGAGCGAGCGCGGCGGCGCCACCTACATGGACGCGCGCGACCGCCTCATCGCCCTGCAGGGCGTGGAGGAGTGCCACTCGGTCGCCGGTGACGAGAGCTTCCTGCTCAAGTGCCGCGCCCAGAGCACGGTCGCCCTCGAGCGCCTCGTGTGGAACATCCGCTCGATCGCCCGGATCGAGCGCACGCGCACGATGATCGTCCTGTCGACGGCCGCCGAGCGCCGCCCGGTCGATCCGTTCCCGGATCCCGAGCCACCACCAACCAACGTCATGCCGGGCGAAGAGCACCCCGAGCTCGCCCCGTAGGTTCGCCGGCCAAGCGCGCCGCGGCGCCCGAACCTGATGCGCCGTGCGGACGTGTCGCACATGAGCTCGCACTATGGATGCTCATGTTCGACACGTCGTCCCTGCGCACTGATGTCGCCGAGCACGTTCCCCTCACTCCGTTCGGGACGTCACGAACATGAGGGTGCATATTGGGTCTTCAGGTTCGTGACGTCCGCCTCCGCGCGCTCATGTCGACGCGGCCGGGCTGATGCCAACGCGGAACCGTCGATTCCGCGAGCGCGGTATTGGTACAGCGCTGAAAGATCTGACCGCGGAAACCGCACGTCGAATCCGTCAGCGCGGTATCCGTGCTGCGCTGAGAGAATCGACGCGCGGCACTAGCTGGAGCGACCGCTGCGGCGCTTCCACACGAACCAGGCTCCGTACACGACCACCAGCGTGATCGCCCCTGCGACGACCGCATCCACTACTCGCACGAGTGCGATGTACATCGCGATCGTGACGATCGCGAGGAAGAGTTCGAGGATCCAGGAGCGCTTCATGCGGATGAGCCTACGCGGGTCGCCGCGCGCTGCGCGCTATGCGGGATCTTCGCGGGCCTCGCGCTTCGCCTCGGGGATCCACCCCTGGATCTGCTTGATGCGCGTCGCGCCCGAGGGATGCGTTGCCAGGTACTCGGGGACGCTGCCGCCGCCGGCCTTGGACATGCGCGTCCAGAAGGTGATCGCGGCCTCGGGCTTGTAGCCCGCGCGCGCCATGTAGATCAGGCCGATGTGGTCGCTCTCGGATTCCTGGGCGCGCGACCACGGCAGGCTCAGCCCGAACTGGGCGCCAGCGCCGAGCAGCGACGCCACCTGCACGTAGCGCTGCGGATCATCGGCGAAGGCGCCGGAAGCGGCGGTCACGGCGCGGCTCGTCAGCTGCTCGCGGAAGATCCGTTCGGCGCCATGCTCGGCGACGGCGTGGGCGACCTCGTGCGCCATCACCGTCGCCAGCTCATCATCGGTCTTCGCGACGTCGAGCAGGCCGGTGAAGACGACGATCTTGCCGCCGGGCAGGCAGAAGGCATTCGCCTCGTCGCGCTGCAGCAGCGTGACGTCCCAGTCGAACTCGGGCTTGTCCTCGCCGCCGACCTTCGCGATGCGCTTGGCAACGCGCTGCACCTGGTCGTGCTGCGCGCCGGAGCTGACGACGTTCTCCTGCTCCTCGGCGAGCGTCTGGTCGTAGGCCTGGAGGCCGAGCTGCTGTTGCTGCTCGTCGCTCATCGCCACCCGTTGCTGGCGTCCCGTGACGGGGACGTCCTGCTCCTCGGAGCTGAAGTACGTATACGACACGGCGATGACGGCAAGCACGATGCCGATGATGATGCGACGACCCATGTCGCCCCTGTACCCAGATCCCGGGACAGGTGTGGCATCGCACCGCATCGCGGGTAGTCGATCCGGATGCCTGACTCACATTCGATCGTCCTGCCCCGTCGCCTGCGCGCGGGGGACACCGTCGCCATCGCATCGCTCTCGAGCGGAGCGGCACACATGTTCCCGCACCGCTATGCGGCGGGCGTGCGCCAGCTCGTGGCGGCGCTCGACGTCGAGGTGATCGAGCTGCCGCACACGCGCGCGAGCCCGGAGTTCCTGGAACGCCATCCGGAGCTGCGGGCACGCGACCTGCACGGCGCGCTCGAGGATCCCAACATCCACGGCATCGTCTCGACGATCGGCGGCGACGAGTCGATCCGGCTGCTGCCCTTCCTCGACCTCGAGCTGATTGCCGCCAATCCCAAGCCCTTCATCGGCTTCTCCGACACGACGGTCACGCACATGGCATTCCTGGCCGCGGGCGTTGGCAGCTTCTATGGCCCGTCGCTGCTGGCGGGCTTCGCGGAGAACGCGGGCATCGATCCCTATGCGCTCGATGGCGCGCGTCGCGCGCTGATGGGGGAGGAAGCTCCGGGCGTCTGGCCGCCCAACGAGGACGGCTGGACGGTGGAGTTCCTCGACTGGGCTGATCCCTCCAACCAGGAGCGACCGCGAGCGCGCACTGACAGCGATGGCTGGCGCTGGCTGCAGGGCGGAGAGGCCGTCGTCGAAGGGCGCTGCATCGCGGGCTGTCTCGAGGTCCTGGACTGGCTGCGTGGAACTGCCGTGATGCCGGACCTCGACGGCGCCGTACTGGCGATCGAGACGAGCGAGGAGGCGCCGTCACCCGAGCACGTCGTGCGCATGCTGCGTGCGCTGGCCGCAGGCAGCGACGGATTCGGCGGGCTCCGTGCGCTGCTGTTCGGGCGACCCGGCGGCGCCGACCTGGATCCGGCGACGCATGTCGACTACGACATCGCGCTTCTGCGCGTGCTGCGCGAGGAGCTGGGTCTGACCGACCTGCCGATCGTGACCGGCATGGACTTCGGCCACACCGACCCATCGTGGACGCTGCCGATCGGGGCCCGCCTGGTCGTCGACTGCGCCGCGCGTGAGGTGCGGTTCCCTGATCGGGTGACGAGCTGAGCGACAGCGACCGAAACGGCAACGTCCGTGGAACCGAAGGACAGGTGAGGACGACGAGGGGCGTGAACCGATGAACCGCGTGGCGGCCATGGGAATTGAAGCGGCGAAGGTGCGGTCGGTGCACGTGCCCGACGTGCAGGTGTCCGGCGTGCCAGTTCCCACCGAGGACATCGCATTCCTTCGCGGCCTCACCTCGACGCCACTGATCCGCAAGACGACACCCAGGTTCGACGGTCCGGCCGAGCTCGTCGTCCAGGGTCACGCGATTCGCAATACCTTCATCCCGGTCGGGACCAATCTCGACGAGGCTGCCGCCGCGGCGATGGAGATGACCAGCAAGTCGCGCGACATGTACACGGGTCGGGCCGGCGCGCTGCGCGCAACCGGTGTGGTCCAATCGAACACCGGTAACCTGTACCTGGTGGGTCTCCACGAGGCGGCATGGAACCCGTCGACGCTCAAGCGGTCGCCGCTCGAGCTGCGCGACGGCGTGGTCAAGCCCGAGGGCATCACCGACCGCACGATCCCACCCGGGCTCGTCGAGGCGAACCAGTTCGGCAGCGGCAACATCTATCTCGAGGAAGTCGTCAAGCCGTACTTCGGGCAGCCGCGTGTGGAGGCACTGGAACCCGGCGTCATCGGGATCGCCAGCTCGAATCGCTTCGTGCCGATCGTGCAGGGACGCGGCGAGCCGGTTCCCGGGACGTGGCCCACCAAGGCGGACTTCCAGCGCGCGTACCCGAACGGGTGACTAGCAGGCGTATCCGAGGTGGATGTGGTCGCCGTGGTCGCCCATGCTGAGCGTGGCGCCGCCGAGGTCGAAGAGCGAGATCACCTGATGTGGCCCGAGGTCAGCCTGGAAGCTGCCGAGCGCCGCGAAGAAGAGCACTGCCTGATGGACCTCGCTGCCCTGCACCTGTGAGGACGGCGTGATGTACGTCTTCCCGATCGTGCCGATGTCAGCCGCACAGCCGTAGCTGTGCGCCGAGACGTTGCCGCCGGCGGTGTAGACGCCGTGGTCGCTCTTGAGCGAGGTCACCTTCACGACGTTGAAGCGGTTGGCTGCTGCCGAGAGCGCGTCGAGCAGGCGGCCGTCGATCTGGCCGGTGGCGACGTCGTTGTAGCCGCTCGCATCGAGCACGATGCGTGGATCGGCGAGCACGCGCTGGATCTGGACGACGGTGGCCTGGCGCGCCGCAGTGCGGGTGCCGCCGGTGTAGGCGCTGGCGCCGGTCGGCAGGAACAGCTGTGCCTGGAAGGCACCATCCATGACGTACCACGTGCCGTCGAGGCCGGCCTTCGGATCCTCGGCAGTCGCGTCGGGCGCCTCCATGTGCGCCGCGCGTGCGGCGACGAGGTGCTCCTGCTGGCGCTCGGCGCGCTCGACGTAGCTCTCGGCGCGCTCGCCCTCGATGTCGCGCAGCTCCATCAGCAGCATCTTGAGCGTCTCGAGCTTGCCGACGGCATTGGCGTAGTCCTCGGCGAGGTTCGCGTCGCGGGAGTTCTGGTCGCGCAGCACGCGGCTTCGATCGACGAGGCCGGACAGGCCCTTGCCATCAAGCAGGAAGCGCAGGTCGCCAGCTTCCCCCTCCTTGTACTGGGCGACGAGGCGGACCTCGATCTCGCCCTTCAGGCGATCGGCATTGCCCTGCGCTGCCGTGAGCAGGTCCTCGATGGCTTCGATGCGACCCGTGGCGATGGCGCTCTTGCCGGTCGCGGCGCCGGCCTTCGCCAGGAAGTCCTCTGCCTTGGCTGCGGCTGCCTGCGCCTTGCGGTCGGCGGCGGTGTAGGAGAACTCGATCTTGTCGGCGGACACGCCGCGCGGGGGCGTGGGCGGGGAGAAGGGATCCGTCGAGGGCTCGAGCGGTGCGGTCGGCGCGCTCGGCGTGAACTCGATGGTCGATCCGGCGCCCGCCGCGAGCGGGACGAATGCGACCAGGGCCAGACAGAGCAGCACCATCGCGGGGGCGAGGGCGTGGGTAACACGAGAGATGCGGGGTGGAAGGCGATGCATGTCGATGAAGGAGCGACGCTCCCCGCGTGCATCGGTCAGCGGCCTGCCGTCCTTGACCCGATTCCCCCATACGCGTACATGCGCAAGCGCCGAGCCGACGCCGAACGGGAACGATACGATGCCGGGGATGGATGCCACGACCCTCGAGCCGACAGCAGTGCGCGCCCCCGCGACGATGCGGCGGCTCCTGCTGGTCGTGGCCGCTGCCGCCGCGATCATCGCGGCCGCGTGGTGGATGACGGGCCCCTCGCCCAAGTCGGTCGACACGGGCCTGCCAGATGCACCGCCACCGCTCGCGCTGCCGACGGAGGTCGACAAGGACGCGCCGGTCAGTCGTGCCGCAGCGCTCCTGGCGACCGGCAAGCTCTCGGCCGCGCGCACGTCCTTCATCGACATCGTCGCGGAGACGCCGAACGACGTTCCCGCGCAGATCGGACTGATCCTCAGCGGGTGGAAGGGCGCGGGACCCAAGTCGGTCGAGCGCGACATGTCGCAGCTCGCGAGCGAGTACCCCGACGACGCGCAGGTCGCGCTGCACCTCGGACTCGTGCGCTCGTTGCTCGGTGAGAACCGAGCGGCACGTGAGGCGTATCGCGACGCGATCGAGTTTGGCCAGGCCGCCGCCACGCCGACCAGCCTGCGCATGTCGAGCCTTGCCGACGACCTCCTGCACCCGGGCGGATTCCAGGGCTATCCGCCCTTGCTGATCCAGCCGCGCGAAGCGGCGCCGGCAGCTCGTGCCGGGCTTGCCAAGCTCGTGCTCGCGACCCGTGCCGACGATCGGCTCGCCGCTCGCGAGGCCGCGACGGCGCTCGCCGACACGTCCGATGCGATGTCGCGGGTCGCGGCCGCAGTCGCGATCTACGACAAGGACGATCCCGAGTCGAGCGCAAGCCGGCTCGAGGCGCTGGCCGACAACACGACCCTGGATCCCGCAGCTCGGGACCGCGCACGCCTGCAGCTCGCCCTTGCCACGCTCTGGGGTGGAGCCGATCGCGAGAAGGGCTGCGACCAGCTCGATGCGCTGGCCGCAACGACGGTCGACCCCGGCACGTCGCGCCTCGCGACCCCGATTGGTCGCGAATTGTGCAGTTCCGACCCGGCGGCGATGTCCAAGCCGTGAACCGGTTCGCCCGGTTCCGCGTAGTGCTGGTGTCGGCCTTGGTACGCACCAGAAGCCCCATCGCCTGATTCCCGCCCTCATTCGGCGTATGCAGCCCTTTTGCGAATGAACCGGTTGGCTCTTCAGGAATCGCTGGAACTTCCGATACCACGTAGATCAAGTGAACGAACCCTCACCTCTGCGCGAAACGAGATGTGAGTGAGGAATCACAAACCTTCATCATCCTGCACCTGACACAACTTCATAAGGTGTAGCGACGCCCCAGTACGGGGTATAGTTACGAGGGATGCAGCTCCCTCTGCACCCAGGACACCACTCAAGGCGATGACGCGACATCGACGCGCCGCCTCAGGAAGGCACGAACAATCGTGAGCAGCACCATCTTGGTCAAGGCATCAGAAGTCGAAGAAGTGCAGGAGTTCCTCGCACGACTCGACGCGGACCCGGCAGTTCTTGAAGCTGGCGTCCCCCACTCGGACCTGCTGCGCCTCGCGCAGGAGGTCGAACTCGACGACGATCAGATTTCCCAGCTCGTCACGATGGTCGAGGACCGCGGCATCGAGGTCCACGACGTCGAGGAGACTGAACTCGAGCCAGCACGACCCGCGCCGCAGGCAACCTTGTCGGCCGCGCTTGCCAAGGCACGTGCCCAGGCTCGACCGCAGACCACTGACTCGCTCCAGATGTACCTCAAGGAGATCGGCCGCGTGCCGCTCCTGACGGCGCAGCAGGAGGTCGAGCTCGCCAAGGCGTTCGAAGCCGGCAGCGACGCCGCCAAGCAGCAGATGATCGAGGCGAACCTTCGTCTCGTCGTCTCGATCGCCAAGCACTACCGAGGCCAGGGCCTCGGCTTCCTCGACCTCATCCAGGAGGGCACCATCGGCCTCGTGCGTGCGGTCGAGAAGTTCGACTGGCGCCGTGGCTTCAAGTTCTCGACGTACGCCACCTGGTGGATCCGCCAGGCGGTGGCGCGTGCGCTCGCCGACAAGGGCCGCACGATCCGCATGCCCGTGCACGTGGTGGAGAAGGTCAACCGGATCGGGCGCACCGAGCGTCGCCTCGTCGCCGAGCTGGGCCGTGAGCCCAACCTGGCGGAGATCGCGGCCGAGCTCGACATGCCGCTCGACGAGGTGGAGCAGATCCGCCACTCGATGCAGGCGCCGATGAGCCTCGATCGCCCGGTTGGCGACGATGAGGATTCGGAGTTCGGCCAGTTCGTGGCAGACACGAGCTCTCCCGCCCCCGAGGACCACGCGTCCGAGGATGCGCGGGGCGAGACGCTGCGGCGCGTGCTGCAGAGCCTCTCCCAGCGCGAGCGACGCGTGCTCGAGCTGCGCTACGGCCTCGGCGGCGAGCATCCCCGCACGCTCGACGAGGTTGGTCGCGAGTTCAGCGTCACGCGCGAGCGGATCCGCCAGATCGAGAACCAGGCGCTCCGCAAGCTCGAGGCGCTCGGCGAGGCACAGGCGCTGCGCGATTTCGCCGCCTGATCCACCCGGAAGACCTGCGAGACCCGCACGACCTGAGGCCCGATTCCCACGCACTTCGCGTCGGGGATCGGGCCTCATCCGATGGTACGTCTGGGGGACTCAGGTTTCGTGCGGATCCTGCCGATGCGACGGCATCGATCTGCCCCGCCAGGAAAGGCCCCACGCGTGAGCGCACGAAGTGCCGCACCATCAGGTGACCCCGTCCAGACCCTGCACTACTGCATGCGGCAGGTGTCGACGCTGGGCGCCAGCGACCTGCACCTGAAGGCCGGCTCGCCACCGTACCTGCGCCTCAACGGTGAGCTGACGCCGATCCCCGGCATGTACGCGATCGGGCTCGACGACCTCGACATGATCGTACGCGAGCTGACCCGCCACGCACCGAACCGCCTGCACGAGTTCGAGCAGGCCGGCGAGACCGACCTCTCCTACGAGCTGCGCAGCTGTGCGCGCTTCCGCGTGAACGTCTTCCGCCAGCGCGGTGAGATCTCGATCGCGCTGCGCGTCATTCCCGACGAGGTGCCGGCGCTCGACACGCTCAACCTGCCGCCGGTCATCCAGCAGCTCGCGATGCAGCAGCGCGGCCTCGTGCTCGTCACCGGCGCGACCGGCTCGGGCAAGTCGACGACGCTCGCCGCCATGATCGACCACATCAACGAGCACAGCGCGAAGCACATCGTGACGGTCGAGGACCCGATCGAGATGGTGCACCGCGACAAGCGCTCGCTCATCAACCAGCGCGAGATCGGCACCGACACCGGCTCCTTCTCGGGCGCGCTGCGCCGTGCGCTGCGCCAGGACCCCGATGTCATCCTGATCGGCGAGATGCGCGACGAGGAGACGGTCCGTGCGGCGCTCAGCGCGGCGGAGACTGGCCACCTCGTCTTCTCGACGCTGCACACGATCGACGTGATGGAGACGATCTATCGCGTGCTCGACTTCTTCCCGGCCGAGCTCGAGCGCCAGGCGCGCGCGATGCTCGCGGGAACGCTCAAGGGCATCATCTCCCAGCGACTCGTCAAGACGGTCGACGGGCGCTCGCGCGTGCCGGCGATCGAGGTGATGGTCGGCACGAGCCGCATCGCCGACGCGATCGAGAACGCCGACGACACCGGCACGATCGGCGAGGCGATCGCGGAGGGTGGCTACTACGGCATGCAGTCCTTCGACCAGTCGCTGCTGCAGCTCGTGATGGACAAGGCGATCAACATCGACGAGGCGATGTACCACGCCTCCTCGAAGCAGAACTTCGCGCTCCTGCTCG
>JAOPYV010000169.1 GCA_025964435.1 Thermoleophilia bacterium
CATGCAGGCAGCCACGCTCGCCCCGACCACCTGGACCAGCGGTACGCCGCTCGGCATCGGCTACACGGTGCGCGCGGCGACGGGCACACGGCTCGCGAAGTGGGGGCCTGCGGGCGCATATGCCGAGAGCAACGTCGTCGACAACCTCTATACCGGGTTCGGCACCGTCGACGTGCTGCTGCACCAGCGCTCCGGCTACTCCGCCGCAACGGATACGATCACGCTCACGACGCGTGCCAGCATCCCGGCGGCAACTCCTCCGGGCACCTACTCGACCACGGTGCTGCTGACGGCGCTTGCCAACCCATAGCGAGGTAGACAGCGATGAGCGACTACGCCGAACGCAACCAGCGGCAGTGGGACACGTGGGCTCCCGACTACGTCGATTCGGCACGGAAGAGCTGGGCGTCCGAGCCGACGTGGGGCATCTGGAGCATTCCGGAGACCGATGTCGACGTGCTCGGCGGGATCGAGCGATTCGCGGGACGCGACGTCATCGAGCTGGGCTGCGGCGCGGGCTACGTCTCGGCGTGGCTCGCACGGGCTGGGGCGACGGTGACCGGCATCGACCTGAGCGAGCAGCAGCTGGCGACGGCGCGTGCGTTCCAGGCCGAGCACGGGCTCGACCAGATCACCTTCCTGCACGGTAGCGCCGAGGCGGTGCCGCTGCCGGATGCCTCCTTCGACCTGGCGATCTCCGAGTACGGGGCATGCCTGTGGTGTGACCCGCACGCGTGGCTGCCCGAGGCAGCGCGCCTGCTGCGCGTCGGGGGCGAGCTGATCTTCCTGACCAATGGCATCCTCGGCGTGCTCTGCATGGATGAGCCCGGCTACCACACGACGGCGGGACTGCATCGACCACTGTTCGGCCTGCATCGCCTCGAGTGGCCGGACGACGCGACCGACGACTCAGTCGAGTTCCATCTCCCCCACGGCGAGTGGATCCGCGTGCTCGGCGAGCATGGCTTCCAGGTCGAACGACTGCTCGAGCTGCAGGCCCCCGAAGATGCTGCGAGTCGCTACGACTACGCAGATCCCGAGTGGGCACGAAAGTGGCCGAGCGAAGAAGTCTGGGTCGCGCGCAAGGTGCGTCCCCCCGAGTAAGGGAGCGCATCATGTTGCAGGTCTGTCTCTGGTTCGATCGCGCGGCCGAGGAAGCCGCCGCGTTCTACACGTCGGTGCTGCGCGACGGCTCGATCGGGCGCACCGTGCGCTACCTCGATCCCGACCCGACGCCGAGCAATCGCCCGGGCGAGGTGATGACCGTCGAGTGGCAGGCCGAGGGCATGCGCTTCCTCGGTCTCAACGGCGGTCCGAACTTCACCTTCAACGAGGCGATCTCGCTGATCGTCACGCGCGATACCCAGGAGGAGCTGGATGAGGTCTGGGAGGCGCTGACCGACGGTGGCTCCGAAGGGCCGTGCGGCTGGTGCACCGATCGCTTCGGCGTCTCCTGGCAGGTCGTCCCTCGCGGCTGGGATGACATCGCCGCGAGCGATGACACCGAGGGCGTGCGGCGTGCCATGGAGGCGATGCTCCAGATGAAGAAGCTGGACATCGCCGAGCTGCGCCGGGCCTTCGAGGGCGCGCACGCGGCGCACTAGGGGGCGGCGGTGCCCGATCCGTTCCACCAGGTGTGGCGGGTCACTCGCGCATACGTAGACTCAGCCGCCACACCTCGGGAGCCGTGGGGCTAGATCAGCGCCTGCGGGTCGACGTCGAGCGCCACGCGTACGTCGACCCGTCGGCGCGCCGTCTCGGTCGTTCCGAGGAAGCGGCGGACCGCCGTTGCGACATCGCTGGCGCGCTTGGTGCTGACGAGCACCTGCGCACGCTCGCGGTCGTTGATGCGCAGCAGGCGTGCGGGGCCGAGCACAGTGCCCGCGTCGAGCCGGCGCATGCCGTCGCCGAGCGCCTTGGACCAGTGGTCGCGGAGCTCCTCGGAGCGGGCGGAGATGAGCACGCGCACGATGCGCGAGTAGGGCGGGTAGCCGAACTGGATGCGGTCGGCGAGCACGTACTCGAGGAATCCGGGCGTGTCATGGCTGCGCGCATAGCGCAGGAACGGGTGCTCGGGATTCCAGGTCTGGATCAGCACCTGGGCGTGCTCATTGGTCGCGGCGCTGCGACCAGCACGACCGGCGAGCTGCGCCACGAGCGAGAAGGCGCGCTCGTCGGCGCGGAAGTCGGGGATGGCGAGGCCGGCGTCGGCATCGATCACGACGGCGACCTCGACGTCGGGGAAGTCGTGACCCTTCGCGACCATCTGCGTGCCGGTGAGGATCGAGGGACCGGCCGCTGCGAAGGCGCCGAGGATCTCACCGACGGCGCCGCGCGTCTTGACGGCGTCGGCATCGAGCCGGAACACGGGGACGGCGAAACGCTCGGCGAGCAGCGTCTCGAGCTGCTCGGTGCCGGCCCCCATGCGCGCGATCTCGTTCGAGCCGCACTTGGCGCAGCGCTCGGGGACCTGCTCGTCGTGACCGCAGTGGTGGCATGTCAGTCGCTGACGGCGGGCGACCGTTCCATGGATGACGAGTGACACGTCGCAGCGCGGGCACTTGCAGGTCTGGCCACAGCCACGGCAATGCAATGCGACGGCATAGCCTCGGCGGTTGTGCAGCACGATCGCCTTGCGCCCACGCTGCAGCGCCTGCTCGATCGCATCCTGCACCGGCACGGAGAGCGGGTAGTCGTCCTGGTGGTCGCGCATGTCGATCAGGTGAACCGGGGCGAGCCGTCCACCGCCGGGCCGCTCGTTCATCACGACGTGGCGCGCGACGCCGGCCCAGCTCTCGGGGCGAGGCGTGGCGCTGCCGAGCACCAGCCGTGCGCCCTCGAGCTGGATGCGGCGGAAGGCAACGCGGCGCGCGTCGTAGCGCGGCTCGGAATCCTGCTTGTAGGAGCCATCGTGCTCCTCGTCGATCACGACGATGCCGAGGTCGCGGACGGGTGCGAAGATCGCAGATCGTGGGCCAACCACGACGCGGGCGTCGCCGCGTGCGATGCGCTCATGGGCGGTGGCGCGCTGCGCCTTCGTCATGGCCGAGTGCAGCACCTCCACGTCGCCGGGGAAGCGCAGCAGGAAGCGCCGCGCCGTCTGGGGCGTCAGCGCGATCTCCGGCACGAGCACGATCGCCGTGCGGCCCCGCTCGAGGGTGCGCGCGATCGTCTCGAGGTAGACCTCGGTCTTGCCGCTGCCGGTGATGCCCACGAGCAACGTCGTGGGATCTTCCGCCGTCCCGTCGGCGTCGCCGGAACAGATGTCGACGGCCGTGAGCTGGAGCGGCGTCAGCGCGAATGGCAGGAAGCCCTCCGCCTTGGGCTCGTCCTGGCTGGGCGCCGCGTCAGCCTCGGCTGCGACGGCGAGCTCGTCGAGGTAGCGATCCTCGATCGCGACGACGCCGGCCTCGGCGAGCTTGCCGAAGGTCGAGCGCGTCGTGCCGAGGCTGGACGCCAGGGCGGCGAGCGCGATCCAGGCAGTCGGTATCTCGGTAGCGATTGCGCGCTGGCGTCGACTGAGGTCCAGCCCATCGAGGTCGTCGACGATCCGGCGAACGGCCTGCTGGCGCTTGCGGTGCGGCACTGCAGTGGCGCGTGCGCTCGCTGCCAGCCGGGGACCGACGACGAGCGCCAGGGCGATGGTGCGTGCGCAGCCGTACTGGTCGGCGACCCACTCAGCGAGTTCGATCAGCGGTGCGGGCACGGCCGGCTGGTCGACGACGCGGCCGACCGGCTTGAGCCGCACGTTCGGCGGTGGCTCGACGTCGACAGCCGACACCACCCCCACGCGCGCGGCGTTCCCCAGGGGCACCTCGACGATCGTGCCGACCACGACCGAACCCACGAGCTCCTGCGGGAGGGCGTAGGTCAGCGGCGCGTCGAACGAACGCGTCGGGACGAGCGGATAGACAGCGACGGCGGGGCCGTCGTGCGTGGGCACGACCACCTTGGTCGGTACCACTGCCGGCATGTCGAAGAGGCCCTCGGTCACCGTGTGCACGATACCGGCTCCAGCACCGCTCCTACGCCGTGACGCTCGTGACGCCGGCGACGGCGGCCTTGAGCTCGTCGACGCGATTCAGGTGCTCCCATGGCACGTCGATGTCGGTGCGACCGAAGTGCCCGTAGGCGGCGGTCTGGCGATAGATCGGTCGACGGAGGTCGAGCTGCTCGATGATCGCACCCGGGCGCAGGTCGAAGACCGTGCGGATGGCTGCCTCGATGCTGTCGACGGGGACCGTCTCGGTGCCGAAGGTGTTCACGTGCAGGCTGACCGGGTTGGCCACGCCGATCGCGTAGGCGACCTGCAGCTCGACGCGACGCGCGAGACCCGCAGCGACGACGTTCTTGGCGACCCAGCGCGCTGCGTAGGCAGCGGAGCGATCGACCTTGGTCGCGTCTTTGCCACTGAACGCGCCGCCGCCGTGGCGAGCCGAGCCGCCATAGGTGTCGACGATGATCTTGCGGCCGGTCAGGCCAGCGTCCGCATGCGGTCCGCCGAGCACGAAGGCGCCGGTCGGATTCACGTAGAGCGTGATGTCGTCATGCCACCAGGTGCCGAGCACCGGCTTGATGACGTGCTCGACGACGTCAGCGCGGATGCGGCCCTCGCTCGTCAGGAGCTCGCCGTCGTGCGTGCGCGCATGCTGCGTCGAGACGACGACGGCATCGACGGCGATGGGGCGGTCGTCGGCGTCATAGCGGACCGTGACCTGCGCCTTGCCGTCGGGGCGCAGGTACGGGATGTCGCCGCTGCGCCGCACCTCCGCGAGGCGGCGCGTCAGGCCGTGTGCCAGCGTGATCGGCAGCGGCATGAGCGAGTCGGTCTCGTCCGTCGCGTAGCCGAACATCATGCCCTGGTCGCCTGCGCCGACCTGGTCGTAGCCGTCGCCCGCCAGGTGGTCGCCCTCACGCAGCTCCCAGCCCTCATCCACGCCCTGCGCGATGTCGCGGCTCTGCTCATCGAGCGCGACGAGCACGCCCGCGGTGCGGCCGTCGAAACCGAACTTGGAGTTGTCGTAGCCGATCTGCACGATCGTGTCGCGCACGAGCTGCTGCACGTCGACGAAGGAGTTGGTCGAGACCTCGCCGCCAACGACGACGAGTCCGGTCGTGACGAACGTCTCACAGGCGACGCGCGCGAGCGGGTCTGCGGCCATGATCGCGTCGAGCACCGCGTCGCTGATCTGGTCAGCCATCTTGTCGGGGTGACCCTCGGTCACCGACTCCGATGTGAAGAGATATTCGCTGGCTCCGGCCACGTTCGCTCCGTCCTGGTTCGCAACTGCCACCGACGGCCCGTTGCGTGCACAACATCCTACAAGGATTCGATTTCGTCCGGGTCGCTGTTCGCGGTTCAGTCGACGAGGCGTGCCGTGGCAGCCAGCTGGCCCAGCGGCACGTCGAATGCATAGGTCAGCCGTTCGGTGCGGTCCCACGTGATCCAACCGACGATCGCATCACTCGTGCTGGCCGATGGATTCGCCCAGATCCATGCGACCGGCGGCCGTGGTGGTGCGCCAGCCCGGGCGAACGTCGGTGCAAGGTCGACGCCGTCCTGCAGCGTCGGGTGCGGCGCAGCCGCCCCGCCCGCGGCGAAGCTCCACGTCAGCTCGATCCCCGTCGCACCACTCGATGCAACGGCAAGCCGACGGACGCCAGCGATGCGGATCGCGGCCTCGGTGTCCTCGAGCAACGCGTCACGCCCGTCGCCCGCTGCGGCGTGCAGCTCGATGCGGTCCCGGTAGAGCCCGAGCGCCGCATCGCCGTCGTAGCGATCGACCACGTCGAAGAGGTCGACGCCGCCGCTGTCCTTCGGATCCTCTTCGGTCGCGAACGTCGCGCCGTTGCCGGGTCCGGCACGCAGCAGGTCCTCGGCGTACAGGCCCGGGTCATGCAGGGCCACGGCGAGTCGCGCATCGGCGCCGACGCTCCCGAGCGTCGCCAAGGGAACAGGAGCCGGCTCGCCCTGGGTCGAAAGGTCCTTGACCCAGTCGGTCGCCCCGACCAGGCGTACGGCCGTGCGCGTCCGATCGACCGGCGGTGCCAGTCCGATCCAACCGTCGCGCCATGCGCGGATGCTGCCCATCGAGGTCGCCCAGCGCGTCAGCTCGAGCGCGCCGCGGTCGTCGGCGATCAGGCGGCGCAGCTGGTCACGCACCATGTCGCTGCGGTAGACGACCGCGAGCGGTGTCCGCCCCATCGCCTCGACGGTATAGGTGTTCGTGGCCTTGCGCTTGATCGCGGGATAGCGCTCGCGCTGGCGAAGGATCGCGCGCAGCGACGCCGCGTCGTTCGCGCCGACCATCGCGGTGTCGGCCACGCCGATCACGTCGAAGCGCGCGCCGTCACGGTCACCGTCGCCGCGCCACAGCTCCAAGTCGTCGGCCACACCGTCGCCGAGGTCCGCATCGTCGCGAGTCCATCCAGCATCTCGCAGGACCGCTTCGAGCCTGCCGCGATCGTCGACATCAGCGAAGCCGAGCAGGGCGTCCTTCTCGTCCGGACGGCTCGAGAGCAGTGCCGTCCCGGCAGTCGCGCCGACCCAGGGCGCGACGCCATCGGCGTAGTCGTAGCCGGTCCCGAAGAACGGCTCCCACTGCTGGTCATGCGCGGAGGTCGACAGGTCGATCCGGGTCGCGGACTCGAGCGGACCCCAACGCTTCGCGTCAGGGTCCGTGTCGATGATCGTCCAGCCGAGCGCATCGCCCGGCAGGTATTCGACCGCCTCGGGCAGCCCTTCGGGCGGCCCCTGCAGTCGACCGGCCCCTGGGATGGAGCAGCCGGTCGCGACCAGGACGGTCGCGACCAGCAGTACTCCCAGGTGTCGTCGTGCTGCGATGGCGGTTACTCTCAGGCTTCGTCGACGTGCATGAAGACGTCGAAGCTGACGGCATCGCCGTCGGCGTCGAGCCAGCCGACCCAACCGCCGGCTTCCATCTTGTTGGAGCCCTTGACGTCGAGCAGGCCCGACACGCGGGACCAGTCGAGCCAGAAGGAGGCAGCGACATCGTCGGGCGCGTCGGCGGCTGCCCACGCGTCCTTGAAGGTGTCACTGTCGGCGAGCGTCGTGTCGCCCCAGTTCGTGAACACGTCCTGTCCGATCGAGATCGCGGCGACCTCGTCCGAGCTGGCAGCGGTGATCGGCAGGCCGGAGACCGTGAAGGTCTTCGTCTCGAAGTCGCCCGACGTGCCGGTGACAGGAGCGGAGCCGGTCAGGCCACCAACGGCGGCGGCGACCTTGTCGAGCGTCTCCACCGTCGTGTCCTCGTTCTCGAAGGCGAGCGTGACGTTGCCGGACTTCGTCAGTGCGGCAGGATTGATGCCGCCCAGGCCGCCGCCCATGGCTGCGCCAGCGACGCCGCCGGCAAGCGCACCGAGCGCTGCATCGTCGGCGCTGACCGCGAGGGCGAACTCACCCTTGAGCGCTTCGGCGAGGTCATCGATGTCGACGCCGAGCACGCCAGCCAGGCCACCCACGACCTGCTGCACCTGCGCGTTGTCCTTGCCAGCCGAGTCGACGGCGCTCTTGATGCCGCCGCCGAGGTCCTGCGCGCCGATGGCGAGCAGCGTGTTCTCGGGGAGCGAGCGGAACAGCTCGTTGCCACTGTTCTTGCCGTCCTTGCTGAGACCCTGGACGTAGCCGTGGACGCTCAGGCCCTTGTCCTTCGCGGCGAAGGTCACCGACATGCCGGTGAAGTCCTTGAGGTCGACGGCCTTGGCGATGGTCGCGTACTGCTCGTTGTCCTTGAGCGCGTCGCGGACGCCAGCACCGTTGACGACGAGCGTGGCGAGCGAATCGCCCTCGGCCTCGTCGACGACGTTGTCCAGGCCGTCGACTCCGGTGATCGAGTCACCATCGAACGTGGCGGTGGCGTCGAGGGTCTTGCGCTCGGTGGCGAGGATGAGCAGGTCATCCTTCACGCCGAAGAACGCGTCGTCCTCGTCGACCCACACGTCGAAGTCGCCGACCTTGCCGTCTGCCTTGTAGTCCTCGCGCTTGGCGAACTTCTCGAACTCTGCCTTGTCCTTGACGTCGACCCAGACGAAGCCCTTGGCGGACTTGCCGTCCGCGGAGACGGTCGTCACGGCGCCACCGGCGCTGTCACCGGCCCAGGGCTCGAAGTCTTCCTTCCAGCTTAGGTCGCTGTCGTCGTCATCGCCCGTCGACTCGTCGGCGAGCACGTCCTGGATGCCCTTGAAGTCGGCGTCGAAGGCGGTCGCGAGCTTGTCGAACTGCTTCCAGCCCTCGCCGTCGAAGTCGATGTCCACCGTGGCGTAGCCAAGTGCGGTTGCCGGGACCATGTCCAGCGCCTGCGAATCCTTGGCGGCCGAGGCTGCGTCGGAATCGGAGCCACCACAGCCGATGGCGATGAGTGCGGAGCTGGCAATGACTGCGGCGGCGATGCCACTGCGACGGAATGCGTGCACGAGTTGTTTCCCCTTGGAAAGCGTTAGGACCGGAGCGACCCTAGCAGCGTCCCGCACCTCGGGAAAGACAAAGGGGCAGGAAGCTTGCGTCGTACCAGCGTCAGCCGAATTCGTGCTCGCCGGCGAACTCGAATCCGGGCGGACGGCTCATCATCGTACGGACCACGTCGGCGAGCGGGACCTCGTGCTCCACGACCTGCGCCACGGCCTCGCAGATGTGCATCTCGATGCCGGCCGCATGTGCCATGTCGCGCACGATGGGTGCCGTGCGCATGCCCTCGACGACCTGGCCGATCTGCGCCTTCACGTCGGGGACGGCGACGCCCTCGGCGAGCAGTCGGCCGGCTCGATGGTTCCGCGAGTGCGGGCTGCGGCAGGTCACCATCAGGTCGCCCACGCCCGCAAGGCCGAGGTAGGTCTGCAGCGATGCGCCGCTGGCGAGCCCGAGCCGCGCCATCTCCCCAAGGCCGCGCGTCATCATCGCGGCGATCGCGTTGTCGCCCAGCCCCGAGCCCTCGAGCACGCCCGCCGCGATGGCGATCACGTTCTTGGAGGCACCGGCGAGCTCGACGCCGATGATGTCGGTCGCGGCATAGACGCGGAAGTTGCGCGTGTTGACGACGTGCTGGATCGCCAGCACCGTGTCGCGGTTCGTGCCCGCGACGACGGCGGCAGTCGGCAGGTCGGCCATCATCTCCTTGGCGATGTTCGGACCCGAGAGCGTGACGTAGCGATCCGGCGAGATGAACTCGGCGGCGACCTGGCTCAGGCGGCGGCCCGATGGATCGAGCCCCTTGCCGAGCGAGAGGAAGACCGGTGCCTTGTCCGCGAAGCGCTCGACCGTCGCCGCGAAGGCGCTCGTCGGGACGGCGAGCACGATGCCGTCCCACTGCTGCCCTGCCGCGTCGTCGACCGTGGTGAAGTGCGTGTCGTGCGGGAACTCGATGCTCGGGAAGTAGCGCTCGTTCGTGTTGGTCTCGCGCATCGCCTCGACCTGTTCGGCCGAGCGTGCGGCGAGGGTCAGCTCGACGGGGCGGGGGCCCAGGATGCGCGCCATCGCCGTTCCGAAGGAGCCGGCACCGATCACGAGCCAGCGTGGGTCGGCCGTGCGCTGTTGCGATGAACTCATTTCGCGAGTATATGAACTGGTCGCGTCGGAGGATCAGGCCGCGTTGTGGGCACGGATCATCGCGATGAAGTCGGCGTTGCGCTCGACCGCGCGGATCCCGGCTCGGGTGCCGATGAATGCGCCTGCGACGGTGTCGCTCGGGAAGTGTGCGCCGGCGACCGCGCGCGAGTGCGCCATCGTGTTCGCGACCTGCAGGTAGTGGGCGGCACCCGCCGGATTCAGTGCACCGAGGACATGCGCCACGGCGAACGCATTGGAGGTGTGGCCCGAGGGGAAGGACCCGCCGTCGGCCGGCTTGTAGGCAGCTGGCTGGAGCTCGCTCGACGCCTGGTACGGACGGAGCCGCTCCCACTTCTGCTTGGCGATGCCGACCGTGGCGTGCCCGGTGTCGAACGCCTCGTCGAGCAGCGTCTGGGCGCGCGCCGCATCGGCCACCGACAATCCCTTGGTCACCTGGGCGGCCTGCGCGTCGAACCAGTCCATGGCTGGACCATTCGCGTAGTAGCCGGCGATGCGTTCATCCAGGTCGGTGCGCTTCTGCTGGAGCCCGACCATCAGCTGGACCTCGTCCAGCTCGTCCGCCGCGCTGGGCGGGCCGTCCAGGTAGCTGAGCACGTGGCGGTCGAAGGCGGCCTGTGGATCCGCGGCGCGAACGCCGCCAGCGGAGCGGTGCGCCGCGGCCAGCGCGGCATCGAGGCTCGGCTGCAGGCCGGGCACCTGCAGCAGCTTCGCAGTCGGGAGGGTCGTGAAGCCCTGCGTGTACTCGGCGTAGTCGAGGCGCCGAGCTGCCTGGTTGGCCGACCGCGCTTCGCGCGGGAAGGTGTGCGTGACCGCGGCCTTGACCCCGGCACCGTGACCTACGAGTTGACGAATCGGACTTGCGATTGCCATGACGTTCCCCCTGCCGAAGTATCGGCGAGGAGCTGGCGGGCGTTGCACTGCCCGCCGGAGTCGTCGAGCTAGGCGCGGCTGCGGTACTCGATGATGAGCGGGCAGCCCTCGAAGCCGAACTTCGCCCGGATCTGGTTCTCGAGGAAGAAGCCGTACGGCCGCGTCATGAGCTCCTTCGCGTTGACGTACACGCGGAACTTCGGCGGCCCGGTCTGCACCTGGGTGCCGTACAGGATGTTCAGGCGGCGACGCGAGCGCTTGTCGAGCGGACCCGGGTTGCGCTCCTTGAGCTCGCGCAGGAGGCGGTTGAACTCGCCCGTCGAGACCTTCTTCGCGGCCTTGTCGTGCAGCTCGATCGCCTTGCGCAGCAGCTTCTGGACGTTGCGGTTCTCGGTGCTGGAGGTCGTCACGACCTCGGGGCGCTGACGCAGCTTCTGGGCGATCGTCTCGGTGACGTCGAACAGGTCGACCTCGTTGATGTCCCACTTGCTGAGGCCGACGATGACGCAGCAGTCGCGCTCACGCATCGCGTCGGCGACGGCGAGGTCGTTCTCGCGGACGCCCATCGAGGCGTCGACGAGCAGGATGGCGACATCGGCGCGGTCGGCGGCCTGGAGCGCGCGCACCTCGCTGTAGTAGTCGAGCGGATCCTGGCCCGAGCGGCGACGGCGCAGGCCGGCCGTGTCGACGAGGATGATCTCGCGGTCCTCGAAGTCGAAGCGCGTGTCGACGCTGTCGCGGGTCGTGCCCGGCATGTCGGCGACGATGTGGCGGCCGTGGCCGAGGATGGCATTCGCGAGCGTCGACTTGCCGACGTTCGGGCGGCCGACGATGGCGATGCGGATCGCCTTGTCGTCATCGCGGTTGAACGGGGTGCCGACCTCTTCCAGCTCCTCGACGACGATGTCGAGCAGGTCGCCGGTGTTGTTGCCGTGGTGCGCGCTGACCGGGATCGGCATGCCGAGACCGAGCTCGAAGAACTCGGCGGCCTCGTTCTCGTTGTTGGGGTTGTCGACCTTGTTGGCGACGAGGCGGACGCGCGCTCGGGTGGAGCGCAGCAGGTCCGTCAGCTCATGGTCCGCGGCGCTGACGCCCATCTGGCCGTCGACGACGAGCAGCACGAGGTCACACTCGGAGATCGCCGACTTGACCTGGCTGCGGATCTCCTTCGACATGCTCGAGCGGTCGCCGTGGTCGACGCCGCCGGTGTCGACGAGGATGAACTGGTGGCCGTTCCACTCACACTCGATCTCCTTACGATCGCGCGTGACGCCAGCGGTCTCGTGGGTGATCGCGATGCGGGTGCCGGAGAGTCGGTTGACGAGCGTCGACTTGCCGACGTTCGGGTAGCCGATGACGGCGACGCGACCGATGAACGGTCGCCTCGCTTCGAGCTGCTGGTCCTCGACCTCCGCAAGCTCCGCCGCAATCCATTCGGCATCGTCCTCGTCGAGGTACGCAAGGTCTGCGCCCGAGGGGAGGATGTCCAGGTCTTCTTCGATGTCGTGATCAATATCCATGGGCCGACCAGCCATCATCGCAGGTTGCGCAAGCTCAGGTGGCACTCTGAGTCAGTTCCATGCAAGTCGGCCCGTCGCGGAGAGCAGGAGCTCGATCGCGGAATTGAGCGTTCTGACCTGCTGATCGCTGATCCGAGCGCGGGAAACGGGAAGCGTCCCGAAGCGCAGGTGCGTGGCCTCGGCGTACTCGAGCAGCTGCGAAACGCCGTCGCGGGCGCGGTCCATGGCGCCGGCTGCCCGCTGCTTGGTCGGGAAGGGGGTTTCGGATGAGAGCACCGACCGGAGCGTGTTGACGCCGGACTCGACGCGGCCGATCGCCTGGGTCGCCTGCGCGGCGCTGGGTGCGTAGAGCGCGCTCCCGTTGAGCACACCGATCGCGCCGGCGAACTGGCTCGAGGCTGCGGCGAAGAGCGCGCGCGGCGACATCGCATCGGTGGGCGACACCGTGATGGTTCGGTTCGGGTGGATCGGTGACAGGTGCACGACAAGCTCTCCGCAGGTGGGCGAGCTCCTATCGTCCTGCATCGACCGGACCTTCCGCGCCGTGCGCGATGACCCCAGCCGGATCCGGCCCACGCAGTGGCCGGGCGCGGACAGGGTCGGGCAGTCGTCGCTAGAACCAGCGGTCGGCGCGCTGCGCGTCCCACAGCTCCTGGACGTCAGCCCAGACGGCCGTGGTGGCATTGCGGATATTCGCCGGCGTGGCCAGCTGTCCATCGAAGCGATGCGGGCGGCCGAAGGCGACCGTCACCTTGAAGAGCGATTCGCTCCAACGGTTGCCGTAGATGGCGACCGGGACGATCGGCACGCCGGTGATGAGGGCGAGACGCGCTGCACCCTGGCGCGGTCGTGCGAGGCGGCCTTCGTAGACGCGCGTGCCTTCGGGGAAGATGCCGAGCGAGTCACCGCGCCGCAGGACCTCCTCGCCGATGTGCAGCGCAACGCGATCGCCCGCGCCACGTCGCACCGGGAAGAAGCCGATCGCGTCGGCGAGGTTCTTCAGGTAGCGATTGCTGGCGAGGTCGGCCTTGCCCATGTAACGGATGACGCGATTGAGCGGCGAGATCAGGAAGGCGGGATCCCACGTCGACGCGTGGTTGGCGATGAAGAGGCACGGCTCGTCCGGCACGCGCTCGACGCCGTGGGCCTGGAGCCGGAAGCCCTTCTCCCAGACGGGCCGCGTGCGGCGCAGCACCTTGTCGAAGTTGGCGAGGCCGGATTCGTTGTCGATCCACTCGCGCGCGGTGCGGCCCTGCGTCATCTCACCGTCGAGCAGCTCGCGGCGGCGCTCGAGCCACATGTTGACGAGCAGGTCGACGGCTTCCTGGATACCGACGTTGGTCGTGTCGAGCACGAACGCGTCGTCGGCGGCTTCGCTCTGCTTGGCGTCGCGCGCATCGCGCGCCTCGAGTGCGGCGGCGACGTTCGACTCGGCGCCGCTTCCTGACTCATCCTGCTGGCCGCCGCGGCGTCGCGCGCGCTCCTCCAGGTCGGCAGTGATGAAGATCTTGAGCTCGGCGTCGGGGCGCACGACCTTGCCGCAGTCGCGACCGTCGAGCACGCTGTCGCGATCCAGCGAGAGCTGGCGCTGGCGAGCGATCATCACGTCGCGCACCTCGGGGTGCGATGCGACGCGGGAGGCGGCATCGTCGATGCGCGGCTCGCGGATTGCATCGGTGATGTCGACGCCGGCGATCTTCACTTCCCAGCGGTCGACCCCGTAGCCGAGCGACGCGGGCTGGGCGATGGCGAGACCGCGGAGGCGCGCACCGTCATCGAGCGGGATCCCACGCTCGAGGGCGAGCCACCCGAGCGCGCGATAGGTCGCGCCGGTCTCGACGTAGTTGAAGCCGAGCGTCTCGGCGACCAGCCGCGCCACCGTGCTCTTGCCGCTGCCGGCAGGACCATCGACGGTGATGGTCAGCGCGCGTGTCCAGCGCTCCCCTTCGACCAGTTGGTCCTTCGACACGGGGCGCGAGATATCCAACGCAGCCGGTGATTCCGTGGTGTTCGTGCTCGAGGCCATCGGCTGGATGCTACCGCAGGTTGGGCCCGCGGCGAATATCGATTGGTGCGGCGGGGATCCATCGTCCATGGAAACCGCAATCATCACCGGATCCGATTCCGGCATCGGCAAGGCCGCGGCAGTCGCCCTCGCGCGTCGCGGCTTCAACATCGGTCTCACCGTGCACGAGGACACTCGCGGCGTGCAGCAGACGGCCCGCGAGGTCGAGCTGCACGGGGTTCGTGCGGTCGTCGCGACGCTCGACCTCGATGATCCGACGAGCGTGCAGCCCGCCCTGGCCGCACTGATCGACGAGCTCGGCGGATCCCTCCGCATCTTCGTCAACAACGCCGGCATCGGTGCCAGCACACCCTTCCTCGAGACACCGATCGAGGAGTTCCGTCACGTGCTGGAGGTCGACCTGGTCGGCGCCTTCCTCGGCGCACAGGTCGCAGCCCGGCGCATGGTCGAGCAGGGCAACGGCGGCGTGATCGTCAACGTCACCTCCATCCACGAGCAGGTGCCCCTCAGGGGAAGCTCCGCCTACTGCGCCGCCAAGGGTGGGCTGGGCCTGCTCACCAAAGTGATGGCCCTCGAGCTCGCCGAGCACGGCATCCGGGTCAACTCCGTCGCGCCGGGCGAGATCGCCACCCCGATGAACGACGCCGAGGACGTGGATCCGCACTCGCTGGATCGCCCGTCGATCCCCGCTGGCCGACCGGGCGACGCACGCGAGGTCGCGGAGCTCATCGCATTCCTCTGCACGGATGCCGCGGCCTATGCGACCGGCAGCTCGTTCGTGATGGACGGCGGCCTGACCTTGACCGCTGCCGAGCAGGACACCCCGGGCGACTGAGCTGGTCCGCACGTGGAGCACCCCTCGAATCGCGAGATCGCCAGCGTGCTGGAACAGCTGGCGGAGCATTCCCAGTTCGTCGGGGCTCGCTACCCGGCACGCGCCTATCAACGGGCGGCCAGCGCCATCGCCCAGCTACCGGTGTCGGTCGGCGCGCTCGCGATGGCGGGCCGAGCCACCGAGCTGCGGGGGATCGGCCGATCCATCCAGTCGCGGATCGCGGAGTACTGCGACACGGGAACGATCGCCGAGCTGGAGCGGCTGCGCGAGGAGACGCCACCGGCCCGGCTGCTCCTGACCCGGCTGCCGGGCCTCGGGCCCAAGACCAGCACGGTGATCTGGGACACGCTGCGCCCGACCAGCATCGAAGAGCTCGAGGAGATGGTCAGCGACGGGCGACTGCGGACCGTGCGCGGCGTGGGGCCGGCGACCGAGGACATCGTGCGCGCCGGGATCCTCGAACTCGAACACGAGCCCGAGCAACTGGCCGTGCAGCTGCTGCGCTCCCAGGCGCAACGTGCGGTGGCGGACATCGCGGGCGTGCTTCGCGGCTCGGTGCCGGGCGTGCTGCGGATCCTCGAGGCGGGCCAGCTTCGACGAGGCTTCGAGCTCGTCGACATGCTCGATATTGTCGTGGTGGCGGAGGACACGGTTGCCGCGACGGCTGCGCTGCGCGAGCAGCTCGATGCCCGCGGGTGGCTGACATCCTCCGAGGACGCCCCGATCGTCGATGAGTGCCTGACATTCGCACTGGATGGATTGAGTGGCGCAGGGGTCCGAATCCACGTCACCGATACGGCCCATGAGGCGGCGTCGTATGCCTACGCCGTGGGTCCTGTCGACCACGCGCGAACCGTGCTGGAGCGATCCGGCGCCGCGCCTGCCGCTGCCGCGCCGACCTCCCCCGTGCCGCCCGACGCGCCGCGCGCCGCTCCCGACGCAGACCTGTATCGTCGCGCTCGGCTGGCGTGGATCGCTCCGGAGCGCCGCGATGCCGCAGGCGCGCTCGAAGCTGCGTCAGCAGCCTTCGCAGTCAATCGCGACATGCCCGCACTCGTCGCCGCGGCCGACCTGCGCGGCGAGCTGCACTGCCACTCGAACTGGAGCGACGGGCGGGCAACGATGGAGGCGATGGCCCACGCCGCGATCGCCCGCGGCTCCGAGTACCTCGCGATCACCGACCACTCCTGGTCGCTGCGCATCGTCAACGGGCTGGCTCCAGCCGACCTCGCTGCGCAGTGGCGTGAGCTCGAGCGCGTCCGAGCGACCATGCCGGATGGCTTTCACCTGCTCCAGGGCACGGAGCTGGAGATACTTCCGGATGGCACCCTCGATTTTCCCGACGACGTGCTGGAGCGTCTCGACTGGATCGTCGCCTCGATCCACTCCCGGCAGCGCCAGCCCGCCGAGGAGATCACGCGGCGCATCGAGCGCGCGATGTTCAATCCGTACGTCGACTGCATCGGGCACCCGACCAGCCGGCTGCTGCTGCGCAGGCCGAGGACCGAGCTCGACACCGATCGACTCATCGAGCTTGCGGCGCACACCGGCACCTTCCTCGAGATCAACTCGTCGCCCGATCGCCTCGACCTCGACGCTCCAACGGCAGCTCGGGCCGCCGATGCGGGCGTGCTGTTGTGCATCAACTCCGACGCGCATGGGCCCAACACGCTCGGACTGGTCGAGCACGGCGCCGCGATCGCGCGCCGCGCTGGACTGCGGCCCGACCAGGTCGCGAACACGCGAAGCTGGGAGCAGCTGCGATCGCTCCAGAAGCGCTGGCGCGCCTGACCAGCTCCCTAGCGGACGGCGATGGCGTCCAGCACTTCGAAGTAGCCCGGGTACGAGACGTCGACGCAGTCGGCGTTCTCGATCGTGACGCCGCGCTTGGAGACGAGGCCGATCGCGCCGCCGAGCATGGCGAGGCGATGGTCGCCGGCGGCGTCCATCGTGCCGCCGTCGGGGCGTGCCGAGGATCCGCGGATGACGAAGCCGTCGCGCAGCGGCTGGAGACTGATGCCGAGGTGTCGCAGCGCGATGCCGAGCACCTCGATGCGATCGGTCTCCTTGGCGCGCAGCTCCTCCGCCCCGCGCACGACGAACTCGCCGCGACGGAAGTGGGCGATCAGCGCGAGCACGGGCAGCTCGTCGATCATGCGCGCGACGTCGGAGACCTCGAGGAAGGTCCGGTTGAGCTGCGAGTGCTGGATCTCGAAGTCGGCGACTGGCTCGCCGTCGACCTGGCCACGATTGGAGATGCCGATGCGCGAGCCCATCTGCTCGAGCACGTCGACGAAGCCGCTGCGGCCCGGGCTCTCGATCACGCCGGGCAGGCGCAGCATCGAGCCGTGCAGCACGGTCGCGATGGCGATGAACGGCGCGGCCGCCGACGGGTCGGCCGGAATCCGGGTGTCGGGCAGCTCGATCGAATCGATCGGGTCGACCGTGATCTTGTTGCCGGCGCGCTTCACCTTCACGCCCGCACGACGCAGCATGCGCTCGGTGTGGTCGCGCAGCACGGCAGGCTCGGAGATCGTGACGGGGCCGTCCGCATTGAGGCCGGCGAGCAGGATGGCGCTCTGCACCTGTGCGCTCGGGACCGTCAGCTCGAACGTGCCACCGCGGAGTGGGCCGCGGCTCGTGATCTTGAGCGGCATCGTGCCGTCGGTGCTGATCTCCACGTCGGCGCCGAGCACCTTGAGCGGCTCGGCGATGCGTCGCATCGGTCGCACGCTCAGCGAGGAGTCGCCCTCGAGCTGGAAGAAGCGTCCTTCGGGCTGGCCGGCGAGCAGGCCCGACAGCAGGCGCGCGAGCGTGCCAGCGTTGTCGCACTGGATCGCCGCACCGTCCGGCAGCGCCTGGATGCCCTGGAGGCCAACGCCCGTCACGGTCAGGTCGTACGGGTTCTGCTCGTCGCGCTCGACCTTCGCGCCCAGCTGCTCGACGGCGCGCACGGTGGACGCGACATCCTCGCCGGTGGCGAGGTTGCTGATCCGGACGGGGCGGGTCGAGGCAAGCGCGAGCAGCAATGCCCGATGCGAGACGCTCTTGTCGCCTGGGAGATGGACTTCACCGCGGACAGCGGTGGCGGGTGCAACATGGATAGTGGTCACGAGACCGACAAGCTTACCGAGCTGCGGCGGGCGCCGACGGCCTCAAGTATCGGATCCAGTGACGTGACGAGCCCCGCGAACTGCTCGACCGACAGTGCCTGCTCGGCATCCGACAGCGCGGACCCGGGCGCATCGTGCACCTCGACCATGATCCCGTCGGCACCCACGGCAGCGGCTGCACGAGCCAGATCCGGCACCCAGCGCGCGACGCCTGCGGCATGTGACGGGTCCATCAGGATTGGCAGGTGCGTGCGCTCGCGCAGCACGGGAATCGCCGCGATGTCGAGCGTGAAGCGTGTGGCCGTCTCGAAGGTGCGGATCCCGCGCTCGACGAGCAGCACGTCCTCATTGCCTTCGACGAGGAGGTACTCCGCCGCGTCGAGCAGCTCCTGCACCGTCGCCCCGAAGCCGCGCTTGAGCAGCACCGGCTTGCCGGTGCGGGCGACCTCGCGCAGCAGCCCACCGTTGGCCATGTTGCGCGCGCCGACCTGGATCAAGTCCGTGACCGCAGCCACGCGTGCGACGTCGCGCACGTCGAGCACTTCGGTCACGATCGGCAGGCCGACCCGCGCTCGCGCGTCGGCGAGCAGGACGAGGCCCTCGTCGCCGAGGCCCTGGAAGGAGTGTGGCGAGGTGCGGGGCTTGAAGGCGCCGCCGCGCAGCATGGCCGCACCGCCATCCGCGACGCCCTGCGCGATGCGCAGCAGCCCGTCGCGTGATTCGACGGAGCAGGGTCCACCGATGACGAGGAACTCCCCATCACCGACCTGCAGGCCGTGGTCACCAAGGGAAACGCGCCGGCGCTCGCCGGGTCGATGCTGGAGGGAAGTCACCTCGACATCCTAGATCACCCCTTGCCAAAAGCTGGAAGTCGGTGCACGTTGGACCTAGTGCAATCCCCCGCACGCTCCACGAGGCACCCAGATGAGCTCCAATCCCCACCACCAGACACCCCGCAGGACCCTTCCGACGATCGAGCTTCCTCGCTCGCCGTTCGCAACCCCTGCCCCGGTTTCCGCTGCCCCGATGCCGTCAGGCACGTCGATCAACGCCCTGATCGAGTCGCTGCGCCATGACATCGCTACGCCGGTCTCCGTCTCCACCGCCACGCCTGCCTCCGCCGATGCCGGCGTCGAGCGTGGCATGCCGAGCGCTCCGCACATCGATGGACCCGTGCCGCACGCCGACTTCCATGCCGCCGTCGAGCGCCGCGGCGCCCGTGAGCGCCGCCACGCCCGCCGCGTCACCGATGACCGCCGCGAGTTCGCGTCGCAGAACCTGGCCGCGCCGCAGATCGGACCGCACGACCCGCGGCCCGTCGCCGCGCCGTCGATCCCGGCCACGGCTGTTGCCGCCCCCGTCCACCGCATCGATCCCGTGATGCCGACGTTGCCGATCGACGTGGTCAGTGCACCGATCGAGCTCGCCGTGCCTGCGCCGCTTGCGCCGCTAACGATCACCCCGATCGCGCCGATCGTCCCGGCCACGCTCGACCTGTCGACGATGCCGCCACCAGTGTCGCTCGAGCCGCAGGAGCCCGCGCTCGATTCGATTTACGGCAGCAACGCACAGGCCGCGATCGGCCGCCTCGACCCCTTTGGAACTGGCGCCCCGGCTCCCGTCACCCCGGACCACGGCCCTGCCGCTCCGGCTGCAGCACCGGGCTTGGGCCTCGCCCCTGTGGTTGCCGTCGCCGCCGCAGCACCGTCCGCCTGGTTCGGCGGCAAGGTCGAGGTCGACGACGCGATGCTCGTCTGGAATTCACCCGGCACGCGCGCCCCGCTGGCGCCTGCCGTCAGCGCCGCGATCCAGCCGCAGCAGGCCGCACGCCCGCCGGCGCAGCAGGCACAGCCCGTCCAGCAGCCATTCCCGCAGCAGGCTCGCGTTGCCATGCAGCCACAGGCCCAGCCGCAGCCTCCGGTGCAGGCTCAGCCCGCGCAGCAACCGCAGCAGGCACCGCTGCGCATGCCGTCGACACCACCGCCCGGATTCGAGCAGCTCGCGTCGATCTCAGCGCCCGCGCCCGCCCATGCCGCCACCGCTTCCGCTGCCGCCGCCGGCGCTCCCGCCGTGCCGCTTGCCGCCGCCGCCACCCTTGGGCTTGGGCTTGGGCTTGCTGGTGCCCCCACCCTTGGTCCGGCTGGGGTTCGAGCTCCCGCTGTTGTCCCACTTGCCGGTGGCAGTGGTCTTGCGGCGCCCGGTGCCGCCACCTCGGTGCCCCGAAGCGCGCTTGCCAGCCTCATTCGGCTGCTGCTGATCGTTGGCGTCCCCGCCGCTGCCGGCGTCGCCTTGGCCCTCGGCATCGATCGCTTCGTCTTCTGATCCAGCAACACCCTCGGCGACCGGCGGCCGCTTCTTGCGCGCGGGTGCCGTGCCGACGAACTTCTTGAGCCGTCGGATCTCGGGATCCGTCAGCGCCCGCTGCTTGCCGAGCCCGAGCCCACCGAGCACGAGCGGGCCGTACGCGACGCGCACGAGCTCGATCACGGGATGTCCGACCTCGTCGCACATGCGACGAACCTGGCGATTGCGTCCCTCATGGATGATGAGCTCGATCAGGCTCTGGTGGTCGCCGGCATCGAGCAGCTTCGCCTCCGCCGGCGCCGTCATGCCGTCCTCGAGCTCGACGCCCTGCGCCAGCTGTCGCACGCTCGCGGGCGAGATGCGGCCCTCGACCTTGGCGCGGTAGGTCTTCTTCACGCCGAAGGAGGGGTGCATGAGCCGATGGGCGAGGTCGCCATCGTTGGTCAGCAGCAGCAGGCCGCTCGTGTCGTAGTCGAGCCGACCGACCGGATAGACGCGCACGTCGCTCGGCACGAGGTCGGCGACGGTGCGGCGTCCCTGCGGGTCATCGAGCGTCGTCACGACGCCCGTCGGCTTGTTGAGCATGAGCAGGCGTGGCGCCTGTGGGCCAACTTCGACGCCGTTGACGAGCACCTTGTCCCCCGCGTGAACGCGGTCACCGAGCTTGGCCGTGACGCCGTTCACGGTGACCCGGCCCTGGCCGATCATCACCTCGGAATGGCGTCGCGACGCGACTCCTGCGGCGGACATGAACTTCTGGAGCTTGTCACCCTCGACGGGGGTGTCACCGGGCAGCAGGAAGGGATCTTGGGGGGAGGTCATGGGGGTAGCGTACCGGGGAAGGGGGCCATCGCGGGTCGGTTGTCGTTTGCGTCTCGCGTTCTGGCAGGATAAGCTGCCCCCTGCGATTTGATGGCAGGGAGACCCCTGCGCAATGGAAGGAAAGTAATGGGACGCTATACCGGCCCCAAGGAGCGTCTCTCACGACGCGCTGGAGTTGACCTCGGCCTCAAGGGCGAGCGTGCGCTGCTCGGCAAGAGCGCGCTGGAGCGACGCGGCATCCTGGCCCCTGGCCAGCACGGTCGACGACCACGACGCCTGAGCGTCTACGGTGAGCAGCTGCTCGAGAAGCAGAAGGCTCGCTGGTGCTACGGCCTCCGCGAGAAGCAGTTCTCGACGTACGCCAAGAAGGCGATCAAGAAGCAGGAAGCGGGCACCGTTGCTGGTGAGCGCCTCCTCGCCCTCCTTGAGCAGCGCCTCGACAACGTCGTGTACCGCCTCGGCCTCGCGTCGACGCGTGCACAGGCTCGTCAGTTCGTGTCGCACGGTCACATCAACCTGAACGGCAAGCGCTGCGACATCGCGTCCGCCCAGGTGTCCCCGGGTGATTCGGTCGGCCTCCGTCCGAACTCCTCCGTCCGCGGCAAGGCTGCCGACGCACTCGCCGACGTGCATCGCGTCCCGAGCTGGGTCGAGGTCGACGGCGACGAGCTGACGGGTCGCGTCCTGCGCCGCCCGACGCTCGACGAGATCGACACGCCGGTCAACGAGCAGCTCATCATCGAGTACTACTCGCGCTAGTCCATCCAGTTCAGCGCCACCTCGAACGCCCGCCACGGCCCTGCGCCCGGCGGGCGTTCGTGTCTTCCGTCAGTGCAGTCCGGCGGAAGCGATTGCCGTGTTGCCGCCGGTACCGGCGCCGGAGATGATCACGACGGAACGCGAGTCGACCACGGGCCAACGAGCGTCGTGTCGATCAAGAGCGCCGCATCCGCCGATCGAGGCAGCACGGCCGGAGCGCTCAGCAGCATTTCCGCTGCACGAACTCACTGCATGATCCGCGCGTTCCGGAATGCAGATGAGGCTGCGAGGCGCCGTCGGGTCAGGCGGGCTTGAGCACCATGAGCGCGACGATCGCGACGAGCCAGACCAGCTCGATGCGGGACACGAGCAGCACGCGACGAATGCGACGCTGGACGTCGGGATGCTCAGGACCGTGCTGGGCAGTCAGCTTGGAGATGCGACCCGATTCCGGGCCGAGGAATCCAGCACCGGTCAGGAACGACAGGACATAGAGGCCGAGGCTGATGGAGATCCAGGTCGTGTCCGTCGTCCAGGGCCCGTCGTAGACCAGCCAGCCGCCGGCAAGCACGACGACGAGCGACGCCGGCAGGAAGATGCGCATGCCGATCTTTTCCGCATCGCCGCTGAAGCGCGAGATCGCCACGGCGTCGCCGCGGCCCATCGTCATGATGGCCAGCGCCTGGATCGCCATGGCGCCACCGATCCAGACGATCGCGGCCAGCACGTGGACGAACAGTACGAGCTCGTAAGTTTCCATGGGGACGACCCTACCCCAGCAGACTTACTCGACGCGAGCTTCCGCCATGCGCTCGAGCTGGTCCTTCATGCGAGCGATCTCTTCCTCGCCCGGGCCGAAGCCTTCGAGCTCGGGGAGTGCACCGAGGCTGCTGAGGCCGAAGGCGCGCTCGAAGTGTGCGGTCGTGCGGAAGAGCACGGCACCGGAGTCGCTGCGGCCAGCCTCCTCGACCATGCCGCGCTCAAGCAGGCCGGTCATCGCGGCGTCGACGGAGACGCCACGGATCTTGGCGATGTCCGGGCGGCTGACGGGCTGCAGGTAGCTGACGATGGCGAGGGTCTCGATCGCGCTCGGCGACAGGCGCGTGTCACCCTGCGGGCGCACGAGCTTGCCGAGCTGCTCGCGGCACCGGTCGGAGGCGCGGAATGCCCAACCACCGGCGACGCGCTCGAGCACGATGCCGCGGGAGCCTTCGCCCCACGCCTGCATCATGTCGACGAGGCACTCGTGGAGGTCGTCCTCATCCTGGTCGGTGAGCTCGGCGAGCTGCGTCGTGGTCAGCGGCGTGGGCGAGACGAAGAGGAGCGCTTCGACCTGGTGCTCGAGCGGCGCTTCGGCCGGCTCTGACTTCGGAGCGAGCGGGCGCAGCTGCGCGACCTTCGCCGAGGCGTGGTCGGCCTGGGTGTCGATGACGTCATCGTCGGCCTCGGGCGCATCGGCGTCATCGCTCACGATGATGCCGTCGTCCTCGACTGCCTCGACGGCGGGCTGCTCGGTGCGCGGGCGCAGCGCGACGACGTTCGTCTCGCGCTCGGCCTGCTCAGGATTCTCGGTGGTCGTGCTCATGCTGTCTGGAACTCCGTTTCCCCTGCGGCGCCGTCGGCCGCTTCCCCATCCGCGTCGCCAGTGGCTTCGCGGCGTGTCACTTCGATCGGGCCGAAGCGCGCATCCTGGCGCAGCTCGACGTGACCGTTCTTGCACAACTCGAGCGCGGCGACGAACGCCACGGCCTGGTCGAGGCGGTTGAGCCCCTCGATGGCCTCGTCGAGCGTGAACTTGGTGCGCTGGCGCAGCGCGGTGAGCAGGCGCCCGGTCATCTCGCTCACGGACGCATGGCGACCGACGAGGTGACGGATGTCGACATCGCGCTGCGCGAGCAGGACGGTCATCGACTTGTGCAGGAGCGCCGGATCCATGACCGGACCCTCGTAGACGCCTTCCCGCTTGCGGCGCACGGGGCGCGACGCGATGCGCCACCAGCGCTGCTGGCCGGCACCGGTGCTGAGCCACTGCGCGGCAGTGCGGAAGGTGGAGTAGCGAACGAGGCGCTCGAGCATGTCGCCCTGCGCATCGAGGCTGCCGGGCTCCTCGATCTCGAGCTCGACGTCCTGTGCGAGCAGTTCGCGCGCCTTGATCTCCATCAAGGCAGCGACGAGGAGCAGGAACTCGCTCGCGGTATCGGGATCGACGCGCTGCTGCTCCGAGAGCTGCTGCACGTAGCCGACGACGATCTCCGCCAGCGCGACGTCCTCGACGCCGATCTCCCGGCGCAGGAGCAGCGTGCAGAGCAGGTCGAATGGGCCGGCGTAGGAATCGAGATCGAGCTGAAGGGCGGCAGAACGCATCGTGGACGAAGTCTACCGACCCCGTCGGACAGTGAGTACGCTTCTACTACTGATTGAGGGTGTTGGCCCTCAACGGGCCATCATCCCTCGGCGAAGGCCCGACTCAGGCGTGCGATCTGGTGCGGCGTCGGATGCATGTTCGAGCCGTTGCCGATCGCGATCAGGTCGGCATCGATCTTCGGCCGCCCGAACGAGATCGGCTGCTCGACGATGTCGGCGAGCGCGTTGCGTGCGCGAATCTGGTCCACCGACGCGAGTGCGCTCGCCGTCACGCGCTTGTTGGCAGCCTCGGCCGCTCCACGCAGTGCGTCGGGATCAGCGGCACGGACATCCATCGGCAGGATGCCACTGCGCTGCGGCGCGACGTGTCGCCCGCCCGGCGTGGCCTTCGCCGTACCCATGATGGCGGCGAACTCCTTGTTCGCGCCCTGGAAGTTCGGTACCGCGAGATGCTTCGGCCCGACGATGATGCGCTGCGTGAGTGCTGTCAGTGGATTCGCCATGATGTCCTCCCCCAAGGATCGATCTGCCTGCTTGTCGAACTGGTCGATCGCGGACGTTGCAGGGGTGCCACCCGTTGGCCGCTCTTCGGGCCCACGAGCTTGGCCGCATTGCTAGCAAAGGCAATGGATTTGCACGGTGTGTCACCCTGAAGGAATGCCTTGCCTGCGCACCATCTTGAGCCTGACCCTCCTGCTGCTGGCGCTTGCAGTACCTGCTGCGCACGCCGAGGACGACCATGGCGGCATGCATCCCACGCCAACGCCACCGGTCGCCGGCGACGCCCGCTTCATGCCCGGCACCGTCGGCCCGGTCGTCTTCCGGGGCACGGCACAGACCGTGGTCGTTCCCGATGGACCCGGCTTCGGCGGCGAGCAGGGACGAACCCAGAACTCCGGTGACCTGCGCAAGAACAACTACAGCGTCACTGACGCCAACTTCAACAACGTGCTCGGGCTGCTCCCGCGCCACCCCGATACGGGCGCGCCGCTGACGTACGTGCAGCACATCCAGACCTATGCCGCGGCCGGCTATATCGAGACCTTCGCGCCCGAGACCTACGCGCACATGATCATGCACCAGAACCGCGGCGAGGGCACCGTCCTGGGCGCCGCTGCCTTCCTCATGGGACTGGTGCGGACCAGCGATGCGGCCGCCCATGGGCTCACGGCGTCGAGCATTCCCGCGACGCTGCCGGGCACGAGCATCCTGGCGCGCAGCTACGTGCGGTTCACGCGCGACGCCACGGGCCAGCAGTGGGCGCGCGCGCATCACGCGCAGACCGCGTCGGGCGTCTACAAGATGCTCGTCGATGCCGGGGTCAACCCATCGACGGCGCTCATCCTCGCCAGCGATGATGGGATCTCCGGCGCGGGTCGCCTCAACGGCATGAACGAGCAGGATGGCTCACGCGACGGATTCAACGCCGGCGAGCGCGCGACGTGGGCGTTCGCCGCGCAGCTGCAGGCACAGGGTGGGCTGCCGATCATCATGCACATGATACATGGCCACGACCACGCCGGCATCGACGCGAGCGCATTGACCAAGCCGAAGGTGAACGGGCTGATCGGCATGGCTGCCGACGACCGAAGTGCCTCCGACGCTCGGGCAGCGGCGCTCTTCGCGGCGCTCCAGGATGGACGCGTCGCAACCCCGGCGACTGCAGCGGCCGACCAGAACCTGACCGTGCGCAACCAGTCGTTCCTCAAGCCGGCGACCGCACTGCGCGTCGATGTCGACTCCATGGACTGGGAGCAGGCGGTCGGCTCGGTGCGTACCACCAAGGTCCGGGTCAAGAACGATGGGCCGCACGTCGCGCTCGACGTGGCGCTGACGCTCGCCACGTCGCGCAACCTCCAGCTCCTCTCGATCGGCGCCCCTACCGGCAGCACCTGCTCCGGTGCCGCGTGCTCGGTCGGCGACGTCTCGGCCGAGACCGATCGCGAGAAGGTCTTCACCGTCACGGTCAAGTTCGTCGGCGGCGGACGCACCTCGCTCACGGCGTCACTGACCACGTCGTCACCGGTCACCGGCTCGAACATGGTCCGCCAGAAGGAGAACTCCGCGCGGATCGCCTCGAAGGGCACCGTCGGCATGACGACGACGGCTCGCAGCTTCCGCTACGCCGCATGTGGCTTCAGCCCGGTGCGTCAGGCGTGCGTGACCAAGCGCGCCTTCGGCACGTCGTTCCTGGCGATCGTCAACCCGGCACGTCAGGACGCGCGCTCGTCGCGGCGCACGGTCGAGGTCGTGTACCAGCAGCGCGTCGGCAAGATGTGGAGGACGCGACACACCACGAAGGCGAGCGTGGATGTCGCCGGCCGTGCCCGCGTCCGCACGGCGAAGAACCAGCTTGCCCGGGGCGTCTGGCGTGTCCAGGTCAAGGCAAGCAGCCATGGGAGCCTGCTCGGGACGACCAGCGCGCACCGCTACTTCGCCGTGCGCTGAGCGCGGCTTCACTTCCGCTTCACGGGGCGCTCCCCGCGCCTGAACGCAGGTCGACTACCTTCTGGCTGCTCGCACCAGGAGGAGGCAGACCCATGTTCAGTCGAACGCGAACCGCAGCGTCCCCCATCCGCTGCGCGCTTCGAGCATTGCGTGACCCATCGCTCGTCGACGGCGCCGGCCCCGTGGTCGATGGCTGCTGCGCCGACCACGGCATGCCGCGCCGCGGCCACGACACCGCTGGCGCGCGGCGCCTGGTGAACGGCCTGCTGTTCGCCCGCTCGAGCTGAGCGACCGGCATCACTCCGGAAGGCGACGGGTACGAGCGGTGCATGACCTCCACGACTGCACCTGCGACCGCGACGCCCGAGCTGCTCGAGGTCGTCAATCCGGCGACGGGCGAGCATGTCGCGACGGTCGCGTGCACCGCAGGTGACGAGGTCAGCGCGATCGCCGATCGCGCCCGAGAGGCGCAGGCCAGCTGGGGGCGGACGCCGTGGCGGGAGCGCGCACGCGTGCTCCGCCGCTTCCACGACCTCCTGTTCGAGCGTGCCGACGAGGTGCTCGACACGATCCAGTCCGAGACCGGCAAGTCGCGACGCGATGCGTTGAGCGAGCTCATATCCGTCGCCGGAACGGCTCGCTACTTCCTGGCCCACGGCCGCCGACAGCTTGCGACGCGCCGAGCACGCGGCGCGCTCCCGTGGGTGACGAGCGCCCGTGAGGTGCTGCACCCGCGTGGCCTGGTCGGCCTGATCACGCCCTGGAACTTCCCGTTCCTGCTCGGCATCGGCGACGCGCTGCCAGCGCTCGCGGCCGGCAACGCGGTGCTGCTCAAGCCGAGTGAGCTGACACCCCGCTCGGCGCTGCTGGCCCGTGACCTGCTCCTCGAGGCAGGCCTCGATCCCGAGCTGCTCCACGTGCTGGTCGGCACCGGCGCCGAGCTGGGCGCACCACTCATCGACGCGGTCGACTACATCGGCTTCACCGGCAGCCTCGCGACCGGACGCCTCGTCGCCCAGCGCGCCGCAGCGCGTCCCATCCCCTGCTCACTGGAGCTGGGTGGCAAGAATCCGATGCTCGTGCTTCCGGGTGCGAACGTCGACCAGGCGGTCGCAGGCCTGCTGCTCGGCAGCTTCGCCAATGCCGGACAGACCTGCATCGGCATCGAGCGCGTGTACGTGCACGCGGAGCTGTGGGACGACTTCGTCACCGCGGCCGCGACCGCCACGGCGTCGCTCCGACAGGGCTGGTCGACGGGGTGGGACGTCGACCTCGGCAGCCTTGCCTCCAACGACCATGCCGAGCGCGTTCGCGACCACCTGCGTGATGCGATCGAGCGCGGTGCGACGGTGGTGGCCGGCGGCCTGGACGTTCCCGAGGGCCTGCCCGAGACCTTCGTGGCACCCACGCTGCTGACTGACACTTCTGACGGGATGCTGCTGCAGCGCGAGGAGACGTTCGGGCCGGTCGTGCGACTGGAGCGCGTCGCGAGCGAGGCCGAAGCGATCCAGCGCGCCAACGATTCCGAGTACGGGCTCAACGCCTCGGTCTGGGCGGGGAGTCGCCGCGCTGGCCGTCACGTCGCCCGGCAGCTCGTTGCTGGCTCCGTCGGCGTGAACTCCACGCTGCTCATCTACGGCAGCTTCGACGTGCCGATGGGCGGCACCCGCGCGTCCGGAATCGGCGCACGCCATGGCGCGCAGGGCATGCGACGATTCTGCCGGAGTCAGTCGATCGTCTCCTCCTTCCCCCAGCGCGGCGGCTATGAGGGCCTGCTCGGCCTCGCCGATTCGCCACGCGGCGCGCTGCTCCTGCTGCGCGCGATGCGCACGCTGCGCCGAATCCCCGGAGCCCGCTGACATGAACCGTGCCTGGATCATCACCGTCGTCTTCGCCGCCAGCTGCATCGTCGGTGCCACGCTCGACCAGATCCACGTGCGCTCGGGCGCGCTCGCCTACGACCACCCTTGGCTGCTGGGCCAGGCGTGGTGGGTACCGCTCCAGTTCGGCTTCGCCTTCGCTGGACTCTGCGCCTTCGCGCTCGAGGTCCAACGGCGGTTCGGCTCACGCACGCCGCCGATGACGGCGACCTCGCGCGTCGTGCAGCAGGCGACGTGGTTCCTCGCGGCGTATGCGATCACCGGGCTGCTCCACCAGCGCCCCTGGACCGTCGCGGCGATCCTGGGCGTCATGCTCGCCATCCGCATCGTCTCGGTGCGGCCCGATGCGCCGACGGTGCGCATCATCTTCTTCCTCGCCGCGGCAGGCACGCTCTACGAGGCGGCCGTCTCCTCGCTGCCGGAGACCTTCGACTACGCCGTCACGGGCGCGGGCATGCCCGTGCCGGTCTGGCTGCCGCTGCTGTACGCCCACGGCGCACCGCTCCTGCGCACGTTCATGAAGAACGTCACCGCACAGCTCACGGTCGCCTCAGCGCGGTAGGAAACCGACCGTCGCCATCACGCGATCCAGCGTCGACTGCGCGACTTCACGCGCACGATCCGCACCGTTGGCGAGGATCCGGTCGAGCTCGGCCGGGTCGGTCATCAGCTCGGTGTAGCGCGTGCGGATCGGAGCCAGCAGCTCGACGATCGCCTCACCGGTCGCCACCTTGAAGTGGCCGTAGCCGTTGCTGCCAAACTCCGCGGCGAGGTCATCGATGCTGCGGTCGGTCGCGATGTGCAGCAGCTCGAGCAGGTTCGAGACGCCGGGCTTGGCGGCCGGGTCGTAGCGCACCTCGGTCTCCGAGTCGGTGACGGCGGACTTGAACTTCTTGAGCACGGTCGCAGGCTCGTCGAGCACCCAGACGGTCCCCTTGTCCGAGGCGCTCGAGGTCGACATCTTGCGCGTCGGCTCCTGCAGGTCCATCACGCGACCGCCGACCTCGGCGATCAGCGGCTTGGGCACGACCAGCAGGTCGTCGCCATAGCGGTTGTTGAAGCGCTGGGCGAGGTTGCGCACGAGCTCGAGGTGCTGCTTCTGGTCGGCACCGACCGGCACGACGTCGCTGTCGTAGGCGAGGATGTCAGCCGCCTGCAGCACGGGGTAGGTGAAGAGCCCGACGCTGACCGAGTCCCCCTTGCCCTCGCTCTTGTCCTTGAACTGGGTCATGCGGCTCAGCTCGCCGAAGTTGGCGACGCACTGCAGCACCCATGCGAGCTGCGTGTGCTCGGCTGCCACGTGGCTCTGTGCGAAGAGCGTCGAGCGCTCGGGATCTACCCCGACGGCCAGGAGCATCGCGGCAGTGCTGCGCGTCTGCTCCCGCAGCACGGCGGGATCGGGAAGCAGCGTCAGCGCGTGCAGGTCGGCGACGAAGTAGAAGGCCTCGCCCACGTCCTGGTTGGTCACGTAGTGGCGCAGTGCGCCGATCAGGTTGCCGAGGTGGGTGCCGCCGGTGGGCTGGATACCGCTGAGGATTCGCATGTGCGGATACTAGAGGCTGCGGCCAATACCCCGGAGGGCGTCGGCTCGTTCGGTACGATCCTCCGGATGCTCACCTCGCTGCTCGCCACGATTCCCGCGCCGCCCTTCCAGAACCTGGAGGTGGGCCCGCTCACGCTGCACGGTTACGGGCTGACGATGGGGGTCGCGATCGTCGCGTCGCTCATGCTCTGCGAGTGGGGCCTCAAGCGCCAGCACGTCGACACGACGCGCTTCATGACCGCCGGGTTCATCGCGATCGCCTTCGGCTTCCTCGGTGCACGGCTCTACCACGTGGCCAGTGAGCCCAGCCGCTTCGCCGAGAATCCCGAGGACATCCTCGCGATCTGGCAGGGCGGGCTCGGCATCTACGGTGCCGTGCTCGGCGGCGCGTTCGGTGCGCTCTTCTTCGGCCCGCGTTTCGGCATTCCCCGACGCGCATGGGCTGACATCGCGGCGCCGGGGCTCCTGTTGGCGCAGGCGATCGGACGGATCGGCAACTACCTCAACCAGGAGCTGTTCGGCAAGCCGCTCGATGCGTGGTGGGCGCTCGAGGTGGACCTCGAGCATCGCCCGCTGGCGGTTGCGCAGGAGGCGACCTTCCACCCGACCTTCCTCTACGAATCGCTGCTCAACCTCGGGCTCTTCTTCGTCTTCCTCGCCCTCTACAAGCGCTGGACGAGCCGTGCACCGGGCGTGCTACTTCCGCTCTACGTCGCGGCGTATTCGACCGTCCGCATCATCGTCGAGCCGTTGCGCATCGACGCGGCGCACGAGTGGTTCGGCGTGCGCCAGAACGTCTGGGTCGCCGGCACGCTGATCGTCGCCGGACTGGTCGTCGCGATCATCATGCAGCGCCGCTATGCGCGGACCGGCTCCAGCGTCGCAGCGTCCAGCACGGCAGCCACGCCGCCCGCTTCGTAAGCCTCGATCGCCGCTTGGGCGGGCGGCTCCAGCAGGAGCCGTTCGAAGACCTCGAACCACGGCTCGGTGCCGAGCGCCTGCGCCCACGGGCGCAGCTGCGCGATGAGGTCGCGGGCGAGCTCTGCGGCATCCACCGGCGCATCGCGTCCGGGCACGAGGAAGCGGGCGCGGGGCCCGAACTCGGTCGCGCTCCAGCGGTTGTGTCGCTCGAGGGATGCATGTGCCCGGGCGGGTGTCAGGCCGTCGAGCGATCGCGCCGCGATGGCCTGGACGAGCGCCGCGATGCCGAGCGCCACGGCCGGGTCGGCATTGGCGTCGGCGGATCGCAGCTCGATCGTGCCGAGTGCGGGCACGGGGGCGACTTCCCAGAGGAAGCGCTGCTCCCCGCCACTCTCCAGCTGGTGCAGCGCGTGCACTGACTCGTACTCCTGCGCCGAGTCGAAGCGCGGCGGCGGACCACCCCACTGCATCGCGCGCAGCAGCTCGGCCCGCGCGCTCATCCAGGGCGCGCGCTCACCGCACACGATCGGCGAGTTGGCGGTCAGCGCGATGATGAGCGGGACCTGCGCCGCAATCGCATCCATCGCCAGCACTGCATCGCGCAGGTTCGGCATGCCGACGTGCACATGGATGCCATGGGTGACCTGATCGCGCAACGTGCCGACCCGGTCGAACAGCTCTGCGGTCGCGCGATGCGAGCTCGTCGGAGTGATGCTCGATTCCGTCACCTTGTGCAGCGGGTGCATGCCCATCGTCGCGACGCGGAGGCCGACAGCGTCGGCGCGCGCCACGAGCTCGTCGCGCAGTGCGTGCAGGTCGACATCGAGCTGGGGCAGGCCGCTCGCCGTGGCCGTTGCCAGCTCGACGGTCGAGCGCAGCAGCTCCGGCTTGAGCCAGCCACCGGGGACGGCGATCGTCTGGAAGTCGCCGTTGAGCACCTCGTCGGCGCGCGGCACCATGCCGGTGAGCTCGCGTTCGGCAGGGAGCAGGAAGAGCTCCTCCTCGATGCCCAACGTCAGTGGTTCAGAGGTCTCGAATGTGAATGGGTGCGACACGAATCTCCTGTGCCCGAGCACCACATCGACCGAACCTGCCCGGTAACGGATCGGCGCGCCGACCACTTGGTCGGCGCGCCGAATGCTTCACCGTGTCCGGCGCTGGATCACGTGCTCTGGAGCACGGGCTGCGTTGCCGCAGCGTAGTACTGGATCGGGCTCTGGGCCGGCTCTCCACTGACACCAGCGACGCCGGTCTTCTGCGTCGGGTTGCCGTAGGCGCTTCCGACGTCCGACTTCTGCGTCGGGTTGCCGTAAGCCGCAGCGACCTCGCTCTGGGTCGGGAACTGCTGGATGACGCCACCGTTGGCGCTGCCGACCTCAGTCTTCTGCGCCGGCGTCTGGCCGAACAACCCGAGCGAAGCGAGGAGCGCATTGGCCTGTGCCTCCACGCCGGCAAGGCCGTTGTCGTAGGCGGCCGCCACGCTGGACTGGCTCGGATCACCCTTGACGCCACCGACGTCCGACTTCTGCGTCGGCGTGCCATAGGCAGCAGCGACGGCGGTCGTCGTCGGCGTCGGTGCCGGTGCGTAGGTGAAGAACTGCTGCTTCTGGCCGGGGCCCTTCTTGCCGCCAACCGAGCTCTGGGTCGGGTCACCCTGCACGCCGCCGACGGAGGTGAGCGTGCCCGTATCCATGAAGTTGGCAGGCTTGTCGAACTTGGCGACCTGGTCGACCAGGATGCCACCGGCGTTCTTGTTGATGATCGCCGGGAGCGGCAGCGTCTTGAAGTCAGGCTTGCCCTTGCCGGGACCGGTCACGCCGCCGACATCCGTCTGCGTGGGCAGCTGCTGCACGGGGCTGCCCGTGGCGCTGCCGACCTTCGTCTGGGTCGGATCGCCCTTGACGCCTCCGACGCTCGTCTGCGTGGGATCACCCTTCACGCCACCGACATCCGTCTGCTTGGGCCCGCCCTTGTCGCAGCCGGCTTCCTTCTGCTTCGGATCACCCTTCACGCCACCGACATCCGTCTGCTTCGGATCACCCTTGGCGCCACCGACATCGGTCTGCTTCGGATCACCCTTGGCGCCACCGACATCCGTCTGCTTCGGGTCGCCCTTGGCGCCACCGACATCGGTCTGCTTCGGGTCGCCCTTGGCGCCACCGACATCGGTCTGCAGGGGCAGCTGCGTCGGCGTCTTGCCGGGCGCGCCACCACCGCTGATGCCGCCGACTGCGGAGATGACCGACTGCAGTGCAGCGGTCAGCTTCGCGAGGACTGCTGAGAGCTCGTTCATGCCGCCGGTCGCACCGGCAACTGCGCCGCCGCCAGCTGCGCCAGCAACCTGGCCGGGCGTCTGCGTCGGGCCCTGGGCCGGGGTCTTGGCCGGTGCGTCGGGCGTCTTGCCGGGCGCGCCGCCACCGGCCACGCCACCGACGGCGGTAATCAGCGACTGCAGCGCCGTGGAGAGGGTTCCCAGGACGGGCGTGATCGCCGCGAAGTCAGCGGTGCCACCGCCACCTGATGCTCCGGCGACCTGGCCCGGCGTCTTGCTCGGTGCCTGGGTGGGCGCCTGAATCGGTGCTCCGCCGCCTGCCGCGCCTGCCACTCCAGTAGTTCCACACATGATGTTCGTCCCTCGCGTCCGTGCGCTGAGAGCCGGTGAGTGCTTCGAGGCGCGTCCAAACGCCCGTGATCGATGCAACCGACTCCTGTCCCACATCCAGATGACCATGAAAGGTCACAGCTGGCAATGGGGACGAGGAACGTCACTGCTGGTGCGCTATTGCGGGCCGAACAGTCCGTGCTCGAGCACGCCCAGGTCGTGCCGGGCCGCGCCGACGTTGTCGCGGCCGCCGCCGATCGCGTTGAAGCGACCAGTCGAGGATTCGGGGAGCTCGCCCGCCGCGGTGCGGAACGAGGCAGCGGCGTCCTCGAGTCGGTTCACGACGCCGTAGGCGACACCGGCGTCCTGCAGGGCGGCGTTGTGCGGCAGCGTGCTGATGGTGGAGCTCGCGAGCTCGAGGTCGCTCGCCGAGGCGCGCAGCAGGCGCGAAGCTTCCATGGCGTGGCCGCCGCCAAGATCGACCGCGGCCGAGGCCTGGGCGCTGGCTCCATCGACCAGCTCGCGTGCCTGCGCAAGACCGAGCGGCTTGCCGGCGATCACGCCGAGGCGATGCTCCGACGCGCGGATGCCGGCGCTTGCAGCATCGATCACGGTCGACAGCTCCTTGGCGGTGCCGGGCAGGTCGTCGGCGGTGCTGGTCAACAGCTTGGCGGTGTCGTCGAGGCGCGTGTAGATCGCATTCGCCGTGCCGAAGTCGCGCATCGGCGTGTTGTGCGGCAGGGCGTGGATCTCGCCGCCGACGTGGCGCAGGTCCGAGGCGGTCATGCGCAGCAGGTGCGCCACGTCATCGACCGTGCCCGAGGTCACCGACTGCAGGCTCGACATGGCCGTGGCCAAGTGCCCACGCGACTGGCCCACGGTGAATGCGACGATTCCATTCATGACTGCCCCCCGGCATGGTTCCCCTGCCGAGGTATCGAGTGAGCAGCGCTGCGTGTCTCAGTGGATGCGCGGCGAGTGGATCACCACGCGCCGCCGAAGGTCAGCGCGTGGAAGGCCTTCGAGAACTGCTCGCTGGCGGCTGCCGCGAAGCTGACGTTGCTGGGCTGCGCTGCAGCCTTGAGCAGCAGGTCAGCACCCTCGTTCGCGAACGTCGCCGCACCGGCGAGGTCCTGACCGGACAACGGCTCGTTGCCGAGCAGCAGGTCGACGGCATGACGCGCGGCTGCGGCACCCGCGGCGAAGTCGGCGCTGGTCACGGTGCCGGGCTTGGCGACCGCGAGGTTGGCGACGCGCTGCGCGGCGTACAGCTCGGACTGCGCCTCACGCAGCCACGGCTGCGGGAAACGTGCCATCGGCTGCATGACGGGAGCCGCAGTTGCGGTGACGGTGGGAAATGCGATTCGCATGATGGTCTCCTGGAAGGTAGGTCGTGCGGGTCGGCTCGAAAAGCCGAGGCTCAGCGCGAGACGAGCTGGATCGCGTTGCCGAAGAACTCGGCTGCGCGTCCGGAGAAGTACTTGACCATCTCGGCCTGTCCCTGCACGGGTGCCGCGTCGGCGACCTCGGTGGCGCGGTGCAGGTAGCTGAGGCCCTCGGTGAGCTGCTCACGGACACCGGCGTACGGGGCGAAGCCCTTGTCATTGGACGCGTAGGTGAAGAGGTTGATCGCACCCTCGGCGTGGCGCACGCCCTGGAAGGCGAACCAACCGGGGATCGTGTCGCTGGTCGAGCGCGTGACGGCCTCGGCGGCGCTCAGCGCGCGGCTCGTGAGGTCCTTGATGCGATCGGCGATGCCAGCGATGCGCTCATCGGAGAAGCCAACCTTCGGCGGAGCGATCGGCGTGGTGTTGCTGGGCGTGATCTGCATGTCAGACATCCTTGTCTCGGCGCCGCGCCCCTCCAGGGCGGCTATCGCGCGGAATGCTCTCACAACCGACGGATGTCGTGTCGCACACGTGCGCGAGTCAGCACAACGCTTCGTCACCCAGCAACTCGCGCAGCTCCTGGCGCAGGCCCGGCTCGATCTTGACGCGCCAGCCCTCACCCAGCCGCATGACCTGCTCGCCCTCCGCCATCTGCACGCGGAAGGTGACCTCTGCCTGACCGGGATAGTTCTTGAGGATCCGGCGCAGCTCGCTCATCGTGTGGGCGTCCTCGAAGGTCGACGAGGGTGCACGCACGGTCACGGCGTTGAGCTCGGGCGCCTCGTGCAGCGTCGAGACGCGCTCGGCCATCAGGTCGACGGAGCCGTCCTTCGCCTCGAGCCGCGCATCGAGGATGATGACGCGACGGTCGCCCTGCAGCTTCTCGCGCACCTGCTCGAAGACTGCCGGGAAGACGACGACGCGCACCGTCTGGCCATCCGTGCCCTCGAGCACGAAGAACGCCATCGGCTGCCCCTTCTTCGTGACGAGCGCGCGGTACTCCTGGACGATGCCGCCGACCTTCACCTTGTGGCGCTTGTCGATCCGCTCGCCACCCTTGCCGCGCTCCTCCTTGGGCGGGACGTAGCCCTCCTCCTGGACGCGGCGGTTGATGTCCTCGCCGAAGGCGACGACGTCGCCGATCGAATCGACGGTACGCGCTTCGATCGCATCGCGCCACTCGTCGATCGGATGGCCCGACATGTAGAGGCCGGTCGCCTCGCGCTCGAAGTCGAGCTTCTCGAGGAAGAGCCACTCCTGGCGCGCGATCGGCGGGAACTCCATCGCGAGGCTGTTCTCGTCGCCGTCCTCGGCACCCTCGCCGTTGGCGAGCAGGTCACCGAACAGGTCGTACTGGCCACTGGCCGCGTCGGCCTGCGTCTTCGCGCCGAGCTGCATCGCGCTCGGGATCGCGTCGTACTGGCCCTTGCGCGTGTCACCGGTGCAGTCGAACGCGCCGGCCTTCACGAGCGCCTCGACCACGCGCTTGTTCGCATGCTCCTTGGAGACGCGCTGGCAGAAGTCGTACAGGCTGTCGAAGGGCTTCTCCGCGCGTGCCTTGATGATCTCGTCGATCGCCGCGTGGCCGACGCCCTTCACGGCGGAGAGGCCGAAGCGCACCGCACCGTCGGGCATGACGCGAAAGTCGTGCACCGACTCGTTGACGTCCGGCGGCAGGACGTTAATGCCCATCTTCTTGGACGCGGAGACGAAGAACGGCACCTTGTCCTTGGTGTGCATCACCGTCGAGATGAGCGCCGCCATGTACTCGGACGGGTGGTGACACTTGAGCCACGCCGTCTGGTACGCGATCAGTCCGTAGCACGCCGCATGGCTCTTGTTGAAGGAGTAGTCACCCGCCTTCTCGGCGTCCTCCCACAGGCCCGCCGCGACCTTCGCGTTGACGTTGTTGTTGCGGCAGCCGTCGAGGAACATCGGCTTGACCTTGTCGAGCACGGGGCGCAGCTTCTTGGCGATGCCCTTGCGCAGCTCGTCCGCCTGGCCGGGCGTGAAGTTCGCGAGCTTCCTCGCGATGAGCATGTACTGCTCCTGGTAACACGTGATGCCGTAGGTGTCAGCCAGGATCGATTCGAGCCGCGCATCCTCGTAGACGATGCTGTCGGGGTTGCGCTTGTTCGCCGCAAACGTCGGGATGTACTCCATCGGACCCGGGCGGTACAGCGCGACGAGCGCGATGATGTCCTCGAAGCGGGTCGGCTTGACCTGCCGCGCCGCGCCCTGCATGCCCTCGGATTCGAGCTGGAAGACGCCGGTCGTGTCGCCGCGCGCGATCATCTCGAAGGTCGCGGGATCGTCGAGCGGGATCTGCGTGATGTCGAGGTCGAGGTCCTTGGAGTCCTTGACGAACTGCTTGACCTTCTTGAGCACGTCGAGGTTGCGCAGCCCGAGCACGTCCATCTTGAGCAGGCCGAGGTCCTCGACGTCCGCCTGCTCGAACTGGGTCACGACCTGGTCGCCGTGCTCGCCCGTGCGCACAGGAACGATGTCAGCCAGCGGGCGGTCGGAGATGACGACGGCGGCGGCGTGGATGCCGGTGTTGCGGACCATGCCCTCGAGCGGCATCGCCATGTCGACGACGGCCTTGACCGTCGGGTCGGAGGCGTACGCCTTGGCGAGGTCCATGCCCTCGGCCATGTTCTTCTTGAAGCTCTGGCCCGGGCCGTCGGGGATCAGCTTGGAGATCTGCTCGCCGATCGCGACCGGGTAGTCCATCACGCGCGCGGCATCCTTGACCGCGGCCTTCGGCTGCAGGCGCCCGAAGGTCGAGATCTGCGCGACGCGGTCGGAGCCGTACTTCTGCGTCAGGTAGCGGATGCAGGCCTCGCGACCTTCCTGCGCGACGTCGGTGTCGATGTCGGGCATCGAGATGCGGTCGGGGTTGAGGAATCGCTCGAACAGCAGGTCGTACTTCATCGGATCGAGGTCGGTGATCCACGTCGTGTACGCCACGATCGAGCCCGCCGCCGAGCCACGGCCCGGACCGATCGGGATGTCCTGCTCGCGTGCCCAGGCGATCCAGTCCCAGGTGATCAGGAAGTAGGCGGAGTAGCCCATGCGCGCGATCGTCGAGAGCTCGAAGTCGAGCCGCTCGCGAATCTCCTGGCTGGGGTTGTCGCCGTAGCGGATTCGCAGGCCGCTCTCGCACAGCTCGCGCAGGTAGCTGTCAGACGTGTGGCCCTCAGGACAGTCGAACGGCGGCAGCAGGTTCTCGCCGAGGGTCAACTTGACCTGGCAGCGTTCGGCGATCTCCTCCGTGTTCGTGAACCACTCGAGCGGATAGCCGAGCGGCTCGAACTGGCGGAACATCTCCTCCTGCGTCTTGAACCAGAACTGGTCGGTCGAGAACTTGAAGCGCTTCTCGTCGGCCAGGCGCGCCTTGGTCTGGATGCAGAGCAGCGCGTCGTGCGGCTTGGCGTGCTCCTGCAGCAGGTAGTGCACGTCGGAGGTGATCACGAACGGCAGGCCCAGGTCCTCGCCGATCTTGCGCAGCTTGGTGTTGATCGCCTGCTGCGACAGGCCGGAGCGCTCGTCGACGACGCCGTTGTCCTGGATCTCGACGTAGAGGTTGTCGGCGCCGAAGATGTCTCGCAGGCGCGCGACCTCGCCGAGAGCGGCCTTGTCATCGCCGGCGAGGATGAACTGCTGGGTCTTGGACGCCATGCAGCCGGTCAGGGCGATCATGCCCGTCGACTTCTTCTCGAGCTGTGCGTAATCCGTGCGCGGCTTGTAGTACATGCCGTTGATGAACGCGTCCGAGGAGAGCGACATCAGGTTCTGCCAGCCGACGTTGTCGGCGGCGAGCAGCGTCAGGTGGGTCGTCTCCGAGCGCTTGCCGTCCTCGAGCGCGCGGATCGACTGGTCCTGCGTGAGGTAGGCCTCCATGCCCAGCACCGGATGGATGCCAGCCTTCGTCGCCTTCTTGTACAGGTCGACCGTGCCGGCCATCGTGCCGTGGTCGGTCAGGCCGACGTGTTTCATCCCGCATTCGCAGGCCCGCTCGATCATCGGACCGACCTTGTTCGCACCGTCCAGGATCGAGTACTCGGAGTGGACGTGCAGGTGCGAGAAGGAGGGAGCAGAAGCCATACGCGGCATTCTACCTAGGGTTTCGGACGGGTAGCGTGTTGCTACTGGGGCGGCTCGAAGCCGCCGCGCGCAGTATCGTTTGGGGCATGAAGGTCGAATCAATTGCAGAGCAGCTCTATTTCGTGACGGTGCACATTACCTCCGTTGGCAAACAGGCGGTCGCCACGGGCACTGGCTTCATCCATTACTTCCACATGGAGGACGGATCGCGAAACGGTGTCATCGTCACGAATAAGCACGTCGTGGAGCCAGCAACAACGGAACTTCACATCAAGTTCCTGAAGGGGGATGGCGCCGGCGCTCCCGCCCTCGGTCGAATTGACGTGAGCTTCAACGGTTCACGTGAGACCGCATCACTCCTCGCGGGCCAAGCCGTCGAAAAGCCCGATCTCCTGCTGTCACCCTCGAACCCAAAGCGCGACCCAAAGCCCTTCACACTTACCCTCGGAGCCAAGATGGGACAGAAGCGAGGAAAGGGCCCTGGCTCATTCGTCGGTGACACGAAACAGCATACGCTGTCGTTCTACCGCGAGCTGGTACAGACACTTCGGGGTGGACACCGAAAGCGCCGCGCCTCGGCGACACTCCGGTCGAGCGGCAGGTGCCGACTGCGGACGAGGATGGTGGCGGCATCAGCTTCCAGCCCGCAGGAACCGTCGCAAGCAGTCCCGAGCCATCGGTTACTGGATACACGATCGTGCCATCGACGCCGAACGTGGATGACGCCGGATCGATCGATGATACGGCCCCTGTGACGACGTGACCGAACATTCCCGACGCGCTACAATGACGAGTATCGATTGACTGCGGTGACGGCGACGTCACCTCCGTTGAGAAAGGGCCGGGGGTCTTCTCCCCGGCCCTTTCCGTCTTCACCGCCCCCGCGTCTCGCGGAGCACCACGATCAGCGTGACGGCGACGACGAGCAACGTGGCCAATGCCATGTTCACCTCCGTAGTCGATTGACTGCAGGCGATGGCATCCTTGGCACACGACTTCGTCGTTGCAGTCTTCAGGATGGCCCGCCACGATGTACGCACAGTCGTGTGACAATTGCGCGACGAATCACGGACGCCCGACGACCGTCACCGTGACGCTCGCGCTGTAGCTGCCGGCGGGCGTGGTCGCAGAGGGGTTGAGGCGCCAGGCGATGCGTGCGGTGTCGGCGAGCGCGACGCCGGCGGTCTGGTGCAGGAGCGTGGTGGTGGACTGCTTGAGGCCCGCGTAGCGGTTGTTGGTGAAGTCGCCGAGCGGCCAGCCGGTCGTCGTCGCCGTGCCCCACTTGGCGAGGCGCGAGTCGACGATGCCAGTCGTGTCGAGCACGGTCAGGCCGGCCCAGCCGCTGGCGCCGCTGACTCCGCTTCCCCACACCGAGGGCACCGCGTCGGTGCCAGTCCAATCGGGCACGTTGCCGCAGGCGCAGGTCGCCCCCGCCGTGTCACTCTGGTCGGCGCCGTAGAGCCAGTAGCCCTGGGGATCGTCGCTGTCGACGGCGGCAGTGAACTCGACCACGTCGTCGGCGCCGACGGCCTGCATGCCCGCGTCGATCGTCACGTCGGTGATGTCGACCGAGATCGACGGCGCACGCGTCGTGAAGCTGCGGATCGGCGTGCTCCAGACGCCGACGTTGCCGACGCTGTCGGTCGCACGCGCTCGCCAGTAGTAGGTGGTGCTGTAGGCGAGCGGCGTCGGCGTGGTCCAGCTGGCCGGGGACCCGCTGACGATGCCGGCAGCGCTGGAACCGGTCCGGATCACGGTGCCACAGGTCACGTTGGAGCAGATCTCGAAGTCGACCAGCCCCGCGAGGCCCGGCGCGGGGTCGGTATAGGTGGCGGTCAGCAGCGGCGTGGGCGACAGGCCGGTCGCGGCGGCGAGCGGGGTGGTCGGCGCCGCAGCCGGAGCGCCCGAATCGACGCTCAGGTCCGGGGCACTTCCCGTGTTGTCGACCGGCGTGCCGCGGGCGAGCCACGGCCCGGGGAAGCCGTAGGAGTCGACCGCGCAGGCGCGCCATGAGTAGTCGGTGTTGGTCGTCAGGCCAGTGACGGTGGCTGCCGCGTTGACCCCGGTGCCCGCCGTCGGGGCTGCCACGCCGGTGCCCGCCCAGACCGACCCCGCCTGGGTGATGCCACAGGTCGCGGCGAAGCCGCTTCCGGTCGTGCGCACCTCGACCCACGGCGTCAGCGTCTCGCTCCCCTGCGGGTCCGCGAACCGGGCGCGCAGCACGAGGTTGGCGACGGCCCCGAAGCGTGTCCACGCGCCGCCGACGATCGCGGTCGACGCATCGGATTCGAGCTGGGCTGCCAACGTCGGTAACGATGGCGCCAGCGGATCGGCATACGCCACCCGGGTCGTCATCGGATCGGATCCGTACGCCACCCACATCCGCGTGCCGGTCCACTCCATGACCGCGTAGCCGAAGACCGTCTGTCCCGTCAGCAGCTCCGGTGTCGTGTAGCGGTAGTCGCTGCCGTCCCACCACCCGAGGCTCGCGCCGACCGCCGAATCACGTGCGAGATAGAGCCGTCCATCGATGAAGGTGATCGAGGGCAGCAGGCTGTAGGCACCATCGCCGACGACCTCGGTCGAGTGCGCGGTCCACGCGCCCGCCACCAGCCGCGAGACTCGTGCCTGCCCGCCGGTCGAGCTCCAGGCGACGTAGAGCTCGGTTCCATCCCAAGCGAGGTTCGGATAGGTGTTGCCGGTGCCGCCGCCGGGCGTGCCCTGCGCGACCCACGCGCTGCCGTTCCATCGAGCGACCGTGGCGTTGCGGCTGGCGTCCTGCCGCGCGGCGTACAGCGCGCCGTTGGCCCAGAGCAGGTCGGGCGTCGAGAAGAGCGCGGAGGTGGCGCCGTACGCCGCGATCGTCGTCCAGCCCGCGCCGTTGTAGTACGCGACCCGCATCTGGTTGCTGTCGTCATTCCAAGCGACCCAGGCCTTGGTGCCATCCCACGTGATCGAGGGCATCTTGTGCATGGTCCCGCTGGCCACCGGCGCGGCGTAGGCGGTCCACACGCTGCCGTTCCAGCGCTTCACCGAGACGCCGTGCGTCTCGGTCGCCCACGTGACCCAGAGGCCCGTGCCGTCCCACGCGATGTCCTGGGCCGGGGCGACGGCCGAGTTGGCGGTGCCGGGGTTGGTGATCGGCGTCCAGGCCGCAGCGCCGACAAGATCGGGCTGCAGCAGGAGGCCGACGACCAGCGCGAGGCAGGCGATCAGCGTGCGAGCGGTCGCCGCGCGCCTGAGACGCGCGCGACACCCAACACCTGAAATGACCGAGTCCTGCACCTAGCAGTCATCGGATGCCGGGCCACAACTTCGATCACAGGCGCGAAGTGATTGAGGATGGTAGCGATTAGCTACCGAAGGTGAACGGCCTCAGGCAGCGACGGCGTCGCTCCACCAGCTGGCCGCCTGCCTGCCTGTGATGTGGCTGACCGGCGCGAGCGGCTTCGCAGCGTCGCGCAGCCGCATCGCCACGTCGGGCGTATCGGTGATGATCCGGTCGATCCGCGAATCCGCAAGGAAGCGGCGCAGGTCGTTCTGCTTGTCGACGGTCCAGACGGCGATGTCGAGGCCGGCGGCCGCGACGACGCTGATCCGGTCCTCGGTCGCTATGTGCCAGTCGATGCCGACGAAGTCGGCGCCCACGCGACGGGCCTTGGAGACGATCGATGCGCCGGTGATCGGCCACGTGCCATTCTCCCAGTCGGGCATCAGCCCGATCAGGAGTCCGACACGGGCGTCGGGCGCCAGCTCACGCAGCGCACGCACGGAGTCGAGGTCGAATCCCATCAGCTCGTACTGGCCGGGCTGGAGCCGCGTGCGCAGCATCGCCACGATCTCCTGCTCGTAGCCATACTCCTTGGTCTCGACGAGCAGCTTGGTCGTGGCGCCCGTGCCCGCCGTCAGCGCGACGAGGTCCTGGAAGGTGCTGAGTCGCTGGCCGTTCGGCAGCAGCGGCAGGTCGGCGAAACGCGTGTCGGAGATGCGGCGACCGTTGATCGTCGCATCGTGGTGGAGGACGAGGATCCCGTCGGCCGTGCGACGGATGTCAGTCTCCATGAGGTCGGCGCCCAACGCGATCGCGCGCTGGTAGGCATCGATCGTGTTCTCGTAGGGCGCCGTACGGTCGTGATAGCCGCGGTGGGCGACGATCTGCGTGGCGGACTTCGTTGGTGACTGCGTGGCTGCGGGGAGCAGGCGAGGAGCGGCGATGAGCATGCGCTCCCCGTCGACATCCACCGATTCGAACTTGAAACCTCCCGAGCCGTGAACCAAGCACAGGCTCCGTCGCGCAACGGGAATCCTTCGCGCGCATCGGGGTGATGCAATTCGTGCGCCCGTTCTGGCCTGCGTCAGTTCACTTGCCAATTGACCTGCAGGCGCTTTCGTCGTTGACTGGTTGAGCAGCCCACACGGCCGCCCATCTCCACTCCAGCATCGCACCGACCCCGGCACTTGCCGACCACGGGCTTCGGGACGAGCCCCTTGGACGGAGGAATTTTCATGGGCGTAGGCAGCATTGGACATGGTCATCAGGCACGCGTGCAGCGCTCACAGGGCGCAGGCGGCGGCGGTGGCGACGAGACCGCGAAGGCCGGCAAGGCCGAGGGCGGTGGCGGCAAGGCCGACAAGGGCGCAGCAGCCCAGGGCGCCGAAGGCGTCGAGGAGCTCGGCGGCAAGGGCGGCGCCGAAGGCGGCGGCAAGGCTGGCAAGGGTGGCGACGAGGCCATCGATGGTGGTGGCGGCGAGAAGTGCGCCAAGGGTGGCGGCGCTGACGAAGCCGGCGAGGCCGAAGCAGAAGAAGCTGGCAAGGGTGGCGGCGCAGGCAAGGCCGACAAGGGCGGCAAGGCCGAGGATGCCGACGAGGCCGAAGACGAAGATGCAGGCGACGACGACGATGCGGCCGGTGGCGGCGGCGCCATCGCTGGCGGTGGAGCTGGCGCTGGTGGCTGCGGCATGAAGAACGCCGCGACGGCCGTTGGCCAGCTGGGCGCCGCCCCTGCGATCATGACGGGTGCGGCGATGGCCGATCCGTCGACCGCGACGATGCTCGCCGGCGCGATGGCAGCGCCACAGCCTGCGGCAGCGGCAGCCGCTCCTGCGGCACCGACCGCAGCCGCGACCGGCTCGGGCGCCAAGCTCGTCGGTCAGGCCGCGCAGCAGTTCCAGGGCTCGACGATTGCCCAGCAGGTGCTCACGTCGCTCGACGCAGCTGGCGCCAAGGTCGAGCTCGTCGCGGACGCCGAGTTCGCCAGCGCGTACGGCGCAACGACCGCCGGCGTGTTCAACCCCAAGACCGACACGATCTCGATCTCGCAGAGCACTGCGAAGGATCCGAACCTGATGAAGCTGGTGATGGTGCACGAAGGCGCACACTGGCTCCAGGACAACGTCGAGGGCGGGCTTGCGGCATTGGGCGGATCCGTCAGCCAGGCGCTGCAGAGCGCCAACGCCGTGCAGCCCGGCACCGCCAATACCAGCCACCACCTCGAGGCACAGGCATACCTCGTCGAGGCGCTGGCCGCCAACGAGGCCGGCGTCAAGGCATCGGGTATCGGCGGCGCAGCCAACGGAGCTGCCAACAGCTACGCCCAGATCCTCGGCGAGATCCAGAAGACCCCGGAGTACGCATGACCTACGGCACGTACTCCAGCTCGAAGGTGCGACCGTCATCGCGCGTCATGAGCGCGGCGACGCCGCCGTACTCGGAGCGACCGATCGCATCCTCGACGCCCTGCGGCGTGTCGATGTCCCAGACCAGGTCGTGATGCAGCTCCGGACCCATGTAGCCGGAGTGACCGACGATCTGCGGCAGCGACCGTGCACCCTGCCCGTACTCGGCGACGAGGTGCTCGATGCGCAGCCACATGATGCCGCCATCGACCATCGAACGTGAGTCGAGGATCGGCGACGCGCGACGTGTCGTCAGGCACTCGGCGAAGTGCGCGTTGAGGTAGTCCGCGATCTCGTGTGCAGGCTTGCCCGCCAGCCCGTGTTCAGCCTCATGGACGACTGACAACCCGGCATGGGTGACGAGCCACTCGCCGACCGCGTGTGCGACCTGGTAGCGGCCCGACGCGAACGCGTCGCGCACGAGCTGGTCCGCCTCGCGGTCGCGGCCGATGTCAGTCTCCAGCCGCGCGCGACGCTCGGGATCCGCCACTTCGTCGCGATCGTGGTAGCCCAGGAACATCACCGCGTCAGGGTCCCACCAGACCGCCGGCAGCTCGTGGTTGCCCAGCAGCGCATGGTCGACGCCGACGATGTCGAAGTACCACCGGTAGAACTCCGCCTCCACCTCGGCGTAGCCGAGCGAGACCGAGTCGCCGAGCTGGACGTGGACGAATCCGGGGTTGCGCACGTCCTGCATCGGGTCGTCGGTGGGGCACTCGATCATGCCGATGCGCTGGTACAGCTCGCGCGCCTTGTCGAGGCGGGCGTGGACGTCTCCGGAGATCACGGTGGTGGTCTGCATCGTGCAACCGTACACGTTGGATCGTGTCGGCTCAGCTGCCGACGGGTAGCCGTCATCCATGACGCGCCTGCACAAGATCCATACCGGCCTGGAACTCGACCATCCCCACGTGCACGGGGACACCTGGTCCTGGAACACGACGACGAGCGGGCAGGATCGGCTGGTGATCGCGCCGAGCGGTCGCCACATCGCGCTGATGCAGCGCCTCGCCGAGGTGCTCGAGCCGCCGTTCTTCCTGCTGTTCGTGCTCAGCGTGCCACGCGGCGACGATGCCGCAGGTCGCTACCAGAGCCCGCCGCTGGAACGCGACGTGGCGCATGCGATCCTCGACCGCTTCAGCGACTTCTTCGAGCAGGACGCGCGCCACAACATCTGGCTGGCATCGGCCGACGGCAGCTCGATGCTCGTCTACGACGAGCACGACGTGATCTACGCGTACGGCCCCTTCAACGAGATGATCGACATCCTCGAGGCCGAGGGGCTGCGCGAAGGCCCGCACACGATCCCCGATCCGCACGGGCATCCGTTCCACCCCGAGTTCGACGACGCGCAGCATCAGCTCGTCAGCGTCGAGGAGTTCTGGCACGTCACGCCGCTGCAGCCGCAGGACGAACGCTGACGATCAGCGTGCGCGGCTCAGGCAGCCGGCGGTGCGTGGTGCGCGTCGCGGCCCCAGATGCGGGTAGCGCCGTCGACGATCAGCTCCAGTCCGGCATGGCGGACCCATGCGAAGTGGGCGTCGGCGTTGCCCTCGAAGCGGAGCAGCTGTGCACCGCGTGCAGCAGGAGCTGCGGCATCGGGACCATCGTGCGGTCCCTTTGCGGCGATCGCCTCGAGCGATCGCACGAAGAAGCGGCTGCCCTGGCGGAAGACGCCAGCGGCGGGGCTCGCCTCGCCGGCGCTCAGCGCGTAGGCGGCACGGCGCGCGTTGGCCAGCGAGTCGTAGCCCTGCGGGCGACCGTAGCCGGTCAGCGAATCACGCAGCTCGAAGAAGCCAACGCCGTGCAGGTCGAGCAGGCCGATCTCGCGCGTGGGGGCGCGGAAGCTCGGCGCACTGGCCGGTGCTGCGGGGGCGACGGTGGTGGAAGCAACTGGGGAGATGAACATGTGCCGGATCCTACAATCGGCGATCCGGGCGCTGCTGCAGTCGCCGGGCCCGCCTCAGTGGAGGCCGACGCCCCCGACGGTGTCGAGCTGGGTCGCTTCGCCGGATTCGATCATCGGCATGGCGCGGTCGATCAGCGCCTTGACGCCCGGCAGCTGCGCCGACGCGGTATGGAACGACTGGTCGGCCCAGACCTCGCTCACCCAGACGTCGCGTCGGTTGTCGCGCTCGCGGTGGATGACGTAGATCTCGCATCCCTCGGCGGAGCGCAGCAGGTCAGCCGTCTCCATGAGGACGAGGATGAGCTGTTCGCGATGACCTTCCTTGGCCGTGAGCTTGCCATGCATTCCGAATCGAGCCATGCCCATCCTTTCCCGTGCGAGGTGTGCGGACAGATTACCGAGCGCGGCCCTCGCCGTGCGTCTCCCGGAATCGCATGCTACAGTTAGTTGCGAGCGCAATCATTTTCGGAATGGAGCCAGCATGGAGACCTCGACCACCGCCACGACCAGCACCACCACCGGCCACCTGCTGCCGAGCGGAACCACGCTCGGCGCGACGCGCCTGGTCGTCACCAACCTCGAGCGATCGATCGAGTGGTACCGGCGCACGATCGGCCTCGCCGCGGTGGCGCGCGACGGCAACGTCGCCCAGCTCGCCGCGCAGGACGGGCGGGTCGTGATCGAGCTCGAGGAGCACCCCGACGCGCGACCGGCAGGTCGCCACTCCGGGCTCTACCACGTCGCCCTGCTCTACCCAACGCGCGTGGAGCTCTCCCACCAGCTGCGACGGATCGCCGCGGCCGGCGCCCCCGTCCAGGGCCTCTCCGACCATCACACCCACGAGGCGATCTACCTGCCCGACCCGGACGGCAACGGCCTCGAGCTCGCCGCCGATCGCCCGCGCGACCAGTGGCCGCCCAACGACACCGACCCCTTCAAGCTCGGCATCGCGCCGATCGACGTCGACAGCCTGCTGGCGGAGACCGACACCGGCACCGACACCCCCGAGCTCGCCAACGGCGTCGTGACCGGTCACCTGCACCTGCACGTGGGCAACATCGACGAGGCGGTCGCCTTCTGGCGCGACGTGGTCGGCTTCGAGCCCCAGGTGCTGCTGGACGTGGCGGGCTTCGTCTCCGTCGACGGCTATCACCACCACCTCGCGTTCAACACGTGGAAGGGCGAGGGCGCAGCGCCCGTCCCGGAGAACGTGACCGGCATGGCGCACTGGACGCTCCTGCTGCCGGACGCCGCGGGCATCGATGCCCTCGAATCGCGACTCAGCGCGGCAGGCACGCAGCATGCGCGGCGCGATGACGGCACGCTGGTGCTGCGAGATCCGTGGAACATGGAGCTCCACGTGGCAGCTCGCGACTGACCGTCAGCCGCGCAGGCGACGCGTCCAGGCCGCGAGTGCGAGGAGCTGCTCGCGCACGAGCTCCGCGGTCGCGGGCTCGAGCTCGCCGCCGGGACCGAGCTGGGCCGCTGCCCCCGTGATCAGCACTTCCGGCTTGTTGATCGGATGCGCATCGAGGTAGACGCACGCCTGACGCAGGTGGTACTGCATGCGCACCGTGCCGCGCATGCCGCCCGACGCGCCCATGATCGCGACGGGCTTGTCGGCGAACGGGTGGGCGGCGCCACGCGAGGCCCAGTCGATCGCATTCTTGAGCACGCCGGGAATCGAGTAGTTGTACTCGGGTGACACGAACAGGATCGCATCGGCGGCACGCAGCTGCGAGCGCAGCAGCTGGACGCTGGCGGGCATGCCGGCTTCGCTGCGCTCGGTGATCAGGTCATCGTCGAACAGCGGCACGTCGCGGATCGGCGCCTCGGTCAGCCGCACGTCGTCCGGCGCGAGCTCCTGCGCGCGCTCGAAGAGCCGACGGTTGACGGAGTCGGCACGCAGGCTGCCCACGAGCGCAACGACGCTGATCGTGTCGATGCCAGTCATGACTGACTGCTACCAGTAGCGCTGCTGGCCGATGGAGATGTGGCCGGGAGACATCTGGATACCGGGCAGCGAGAGCGAGCCGCCGGGCGCGTAGCCGACCGGGTAGATCGACTGGCCATAGCCCTGGCCGTAGCCGTAGCTGGTCGGGGCGGGGGGATACGTGGAGCCGTAGGAGCCGTATGCCGAGCCGTAGCCGTTGGCGTAGGTCGAGCCGTGCACCTGCTGCTGGTAGAGACCACCGGCGATGCCGCCGTTGTAGCCGCCGGTCTGGAACGGGTTCGTGGCGTAGCCACCGTAGTTACCGTAGTTGCCGTACACGCCCTGCTGCGCCTGCACGAGCGCCTGCTGCTGGAGCCGCAGCTGCTGGATCTGGAAGAGGCGCTGCTGCTGGATGAGCTGCGCGCGCTGGCGCTTCACGCGACGGGTGCGAATCGCACCGATCGAATCGTGCTGCGGGTAGATACGAATCCGGATGGACATCGAACTGGGCCTTCCTGGCGGGTGTACGTGCCGACAGCAGCATGCTGTCAGGCTGACTCTGTCCGGGTCGCAGTCGCACGGCTCGCCGCCAGCGCCGACGTGGCAGGGTCCGGCCGTGACCCGGGCCGCGCGCGGCCATCGGCCACATCCGCCCGGCCGGGGCCGGTACGATCCCCCGATGCGCCGTCTCCCCCTCCTCCTCGCGTCCCTGCTCCTGCCCCTGCTCGCCCCGACGCTGGTCCACGCCGCGCCCGGCGCCGTGACGGGGGGATCACTCGCGTACGGCGACGGCACGACGATCATCGACGTGCTCGTCGTCACGACCCCGCCGGTCAGCTGCGGCACGGGCTGCACGCAGACGACCATCAAGCTGACCGAGCGCGAGGTCGCACCGCTCGCGGGCACGGGATGTGTCTCGGAATCGGCGCTGACGATCGCCTGCACCGTGATCTCCGCCGCGCCGGAGCTGCGCATCACCGGCAGTGAGGGATCGGACATCGTCGACGCTTCCGGGAGCGCCGTTGCGCCGACCATCGGCTTCGGTGGCGGCGACGACACGGCCTTCTGGTGCGACTGCCCGGCCGCGCCCATCGCCGTGGATGGCGGTGCCGGCACCGACACGCTCAGCTTCGAGCGAGCGCCACGCGGCATCCAGCTGGTGCAGGGGGGCATCGTGGCCATGGAGACGCTCGTCGGCTCGGTGCACGCGGATGTGCTCGACGTACCGGTTCGGTCGATCTTCGCCAACGACGGCAATGACATCGTCCGCAGCGGTGCGCTCGCACAGGTGATCGACCTGGGAGGCGGCAACGACGTGTTCGTGGAGCAGTCACCGGTCAAGCACGCGCAGGTCGTCACCGGCGGGACAGGGCGCGATCGCTACGAGGCGAACGGCACCAAGCGCGAGAAGTTCGAGATCTGCCTCGACGAGCGAGCAGTCGTCTGTCCCATGTACGACGGCCGCAAGTTCGAGCGCGATCGCATTGGCAGCGACGTCGAGGAGGTGCGCATGTTCGGCACCAGCGACGACCTGCTCATCGGCAGCCCCGTCGCCAACACGCTCGAGGGGGGCGGCGGCAACGACATCCTGATCGGCGGCGCAGGTGCCGACACGCTGCGCGGCGGCGCGGGCCTCGACCTGGCGTCGTTCGCGATCGCGACGCTCGACCCCCGCGGCGTCCACGTCACCTTCGACGGTCGACGCAACGATGGCAACCCGCGGAGCGACCTCGTCGGCACCGACATCGAGATCGTCGCCGGCACGAGGAAGAACGACAAGCTGATCGGCGGCCGGGGTCTCGACGCCCTCTTCGGCGATGCCGGCAACGACACGATCGTCGGCGGCAAGGGTCCCGACCTGCTGGTCGGCGGCCCGGGCAACGACGTGATCGATGCCCGCGACGGCGTGAAGGACGAGATCGAGTGTGGGCCGGGCAGCGATCGCATCCGCGCCGACCTCTTCGACACGATCACGAAGGATTGCGAGTTCCGACGCTTCACCTGAACTTCAGGTCGAGGCTTGATGGTAACAACCCTGAGGCTCGACCTCAGGGTTAGACCGGCGAGATGAAGCCGGTCACGTTCGCGTCCCACGGCTTGACCGTTCGTCGCGACACTTGGTCGGCGTAGTTGCCTTCGATCGTGTGGACGCGACCGGGTGAGATCTTCGCCACCATGCCGATGTGGCCGCGCATGTCGCCATTGGAGCGATAGACGATGAGGTCTCCCGCCTTCGGCTTGTAGCCGTCGCGCGCCCAGTGCCAGCGACGAGTGAGCCGCGCCCATGCGACCAGCTCCGGCACGTAGTCGGCGCCCTGGCCGTTGAACCCGATCTCGAAGCCAGCCTTGCGCCAGACCCAGCTGACGAAGTCGGCGCACCACGGCTCGGCGACGCGGGGGTTCTCGTTCGGTCCCGTCACGGCGCGGCGATAGGTGATGATTCGATTGGCGTGGTTGGCACGGCTCGGCCACTCGCGCACGCCGACCTCCTGCGTCGCGGCCAACACGGCGCGGCGGCGCATCGCGCGGCGCTCCGCCTTCGGGATGTACGGCGTTGCGGCACGCGGCGGCGCCGGAGTGGTCTCCTCCGGTTCAGACAGCTCATGCCCCGGCAATCCGATGAGGCCATCCATGGTCGGCGTGAGCAGCACGATGACGACCATCGTGAAGATGGCACCAAGGAGCAACGCGGAAAGGCCCGTGCGAACGGTCGAGGCGTGGCCATCGCGATATGCGCGATACAGCGACGCCAGATCCATGGATCCAGTGTGCGGCCAATCACCGGCCCGTCAAG
>JAOPYV010000190.1 GCA_025964435.1 Thermoleophilia bacterium
CGGCGGGCAGGCGCGGGATATGGATGTCGCCTTCGCGCTTGGCGACGTACTCGCCCCAGTCGCCCGAGCCCTCCTGCTGCGCCTGGCGCGTGAAGCCCTTGTCGTAGAGCGTCAGCTTGCGCTCGGCCTCCATGTCGTCGAAGACGGCCATCTGCTGCGAGCCGACGACGGTCAGGCGGCGCACCTTGTGCGGATCGAGCCAGCTGAGGTGGATGTGCGCCATCGTGCCGCCGGCGAACTTCATGTCGCCGAAGACGACGTCCTCGACGCCGTCGTGCACGTAGCTCTCGCCGCGCGCGCCGACCTCGACCGGCGTGTCGCCGAGCAGGAACATGAGCGTCGCCACGTCGTGCACGCCGAGTGACCAGAGCGCATTCTCGTCGCGGCGGAACTGGCCCAGGTTGAGGCGGTTGGAGTAGGCGTACAGCACGTCGCCCAGCTCCCCCGATTCGATCATGTCGCGCATGCGCAGCACGGCCGGGTGGTACTCGAGCAGGTGCCCGACCATCAACCGCAGGTCGCTCGCCTCGGCCAGCTCGACGAGCTCGGTGGCGTGCTCGACCGTCAGCGCGATCGGCTTCTCGATGAAGGTGTGCTTGCCGGCCTTGAGCGCCTGCAGGCCGAGCGCGTGGTGCGTCGGTACCGGGCTCGCGATGACGATCGCATCGAGCGTGTCGTCGGCGAGCAGCTGCTCGTAGTCGGTCGTGAACTTCACGTCCGGGAAGCCGGAGCGATGCTTGTCGTGCAGGTCGGTGGAGAGGTCACACAGCCACCGCAGCTCCGCGTTCGGGGAGCGCAACAGGTTGCGCGCGAGGTTCGGGCCCCAGTAGCCAAGTCCAACAAGTCCGACGCTGACGGTCATCTGATTCTCCTACAGCTTCCAGAGCTGGTTCGAGCGGGGCGTGCCCGCATAGACGTTGCGGAAGTCGACGACGAGCGGCGAGCTGTCGAGCACGTGCTGCCAGTCGATTCCCGAGTGGTCGGTGAGCACCATGACGGCGTCCGCGCGATCCAATTCTTCCGGTGTCAATTCCACGCTGATGTTCGCGGGAGCGGCCGGCGGTTCGACGCCATGTCCAGCCTGGATCTCCGGCACGAACGGGTCGTGGTAGACGACCTCGACGCCGCGCTTCTGCAGCAGCTCGAGGATCTTGATCGCCGAGCTCTCGCGATAGTCGGTGATGTCCTTCTTGTATGCCACGCCGATCACGAGCACGCGGGCGCCGCGCATCGCCTTGCCGTGCGCGTCGAGCGCGTTGCGCAGCAGGCGTACGCAGTGGTACGGCATGTTCGTGTTGATCTTGCCGGCGAGCTCGATGAACTCGGTCGAGAAGTCGTACTCGCGCGCCTTCCACGAGAGGTAGAAGGGGTCGATCGGGATGCAGTGGCCGCCCAGGCCCGGGCCCGGCGTGAACTTCATGAAGCCGAACGGCTTGGTCGCCGCGGCGTCGATCACTTCCCACACGTCGATGTCCATGCGCTCGCAGAGCATCGCCAGCTCGTTGACGAGCGCGATGTTGACGTTGCGGAAGATGTTCTCGAAGAGCTTCTCGAGCTCGGCGGCCTCGGGCGCGGAGACGCGGTGCACGCTGTCGACGGCGCGCTCGTAGAGGGCGACCGCCTTGTCGGTGCAGGCGTCGGTCATGCCGCCGACGACCTTCGGCGTGTTCTTGGTGTTCCAGGTCGCGTTGCCCGGATCGACGCGCTCGGGCGAGTAGGCGAGGTGGAAGTCGACGCCGACCTCGCGCTTGGTGCCGTCGGCGGCGCCGTTGGCAAGCAACGGCTCGAGGATCTCGCGGGTCGTGCCCGGCCACGTGGTGCTCTCGAGCACGACGAGCTGGCCCGGCTGCAGGTAGGGCGCGATCGAGCGGGTCGCCGCCTCGACCATGCCGAGGTCGGGCTCGCGGTTGCGGTTGAGCGGCGTCGGCACGGCGATGATCACGGCGTCGCACAGCGCGATGTGGGAGACGTCTGTCGTGGCGAGGAAGCGCCCGGCCTCCACGTGTGCGGCGACGTCGCTGCTGGGCACGTCCTCGATCCAGCTGCGGCCTTCGCGCACGTCGATCGGCTTGGACGGATCCACGTCCACGCCGAGCACCGTCGCGCCGCCGTCAGCGAAGGTCATCGCCAGGGGGAGGCCGACGTAGCCGAGGCCGACGATGGCGACCTCCGGGCGGAAGCTCTCGGGGAGCGGCTCTTCGGGAAGTGAGTGGCTGGCTGTGGTCGCGGTCATGCTTCCTCGCGCGCGGGGATGCGGAGTCGACGGGGTCGGCTCCTGATCGAGCGTCATCCTACGGCAATTCCGCGCACGCACGAGGCGAAGGCACCCGTGGTGCAACATTCGCGGCCCCGGCGCCGAGATACCGGCGATGCACCACACGCGGCCTGAAGACGGCTGCGACGCATCGACAGGGGAACACCATGCCAGCAACCACCACGCGGCCAGCCCATTCGGGCGGCGGCCCCGCCGTGCTTGCCGAGGAGCTGCGCGAGCTCGCGACGTCCGCCGACGCGGCCGGCCGATTCGCCGAGGGCAGCTACCTGATCGCGGGCAATCGCGAACACGAGCTGCTGAGCGCCGACCTCGTCGCCCATGGCACGCTGCAGCGGCTCCAGGAGCTGCTGCCGGAGATCGTGCTGCATGGCGGTGCCGACGATGGGCTGCGGATCGCGCTGCGCACGGCGACCGACCTGGCCGGCGGTCGCGAGAGCCTGCGCGGCAGCACCGGCTACCCGAGTGACCTCGCCTCCGGCACGGCCGGTTCGCTCTTCCGCAATGCGGCGGCCGGCGTCCGCGCGATCGCGGAGATCGCCGAGTTCCGTTCCGCCTCCAGCGACGCCTTCCACGAGGCGGTCCGCCTGCTCAGCCTGGATGCCTAGCCACGCGCTCCCGCTCCCGGGTCGCCAGTGCTCCGGCACTCCGCTGCTCCGGCACTCGCCGGTTTTCCGCATGCTCCAGAGGACGAAACGGCGGGAAGTGGCGCGAGGCGCGGCCGCCAAGCGTCACTGGCCGGTCATGCGTATCGCGTTGAGATACGGATCGCCGTCGAGTGGCCGAGCCGGAGCCGGAGCCGGAGTCATAGCCGTAGCCAAGGGCGCCGGCCGCGCGGTGCTGGGTAGGACGGCTCAGAGACCGCGCCGTGCCGCGCCCTGCCGCGTCAGCCCAGGCCGAACGGAACGCCGACGCCCGCGTGGCGGATGAGCACGTCGAGGATCTGCGTCGAGGCGTGCCCGTCGCCGTAGAGGTCCGGACGCTCGAGGTCCCACGGCGTGTCGCCGAAGCCCTCGAGGTGGGAGACGAGCGCCGCGTCGGTGGCGGCCGCGTCGATCCCGACGAGGATGTTCCAGCCGGCGTCGACCGTCTCGGTCCACTCGGTGCGATCGCGCAGCGTGATGCACGGCACGCCATGCACGAAGGCTTCCTTCTGGAGGCCACCGGAGTCGGTCAGCGCGACTCGTGCGCCGCGCACCAGCGCGGTCATGTCGACGTAGCCGAGCGGCGGCAGCAGCGTCAGGCCCTCGATCGACGCGAGCTCGAGGTGGAGGCCGGCGCGCTCGGCGAAGGCCTCTGTGCGCGGATGCAGCGGGAAGACGAGTGGCAGGCGCTGGGCGGCGACGCGTAGGCACTCGAGCACCTCGCGCAGCGCGTCGGGCTCGGTGTTGGCGGCGCGATGTACCGTCACGACGCCGTACTCGCCGGCGTCGGGCAGCTCGATGCCGCGGCTGGCGAGCGTGCGCCAGATCGAATCACGGCGCGCATCGGCGGCGGCAGCCACCGCCAGCGCGATGTCGGCCATCACGTCGCCGGAGCGGTGCACCCGCTCGCCGGTGATGCCCTCGGCAGCCAGGTTGCGCACGGCGGCGTCGGTCGGCGCGAAGAGCATCGTCGAGACGTGGTCGGTCAACACGCGGTTGACCTCCTCGGGCATCCGCATGTCGAAGGAGCGGAGCCCTGCCTCGACGTGGGCGATCGGCACGTGCAGCTTCGAGGCGACGAGCGCGCCACCGAGCGTGGAGTTCGTGTCGCCGTAGAGCACGACCGACGCGGGCTTCTCGCGCAGCAGGATCTCCTCGATCGGCGGCAGCATCCGTGCCAGCTGTTCGGCGTGGCTGGCGGAGCCGATGCCGAGCGAGTAGTCGGGCGCGGGAATCGACAGCTCATCGACGAAGATGCCGGCGAGGGCATGGTCGTAGTGCTGGCCGGTGTCGATGATGACCTGGCGCGCCTCGCCGCCTCGGTCAGCCCACGCGCGAGCGAGCGCTGCGTGCTTGACGAACTGCGGGCGGTTGCCCAGGACGACGACGATCGTAGGTGTGCTCACCCCGCGATGATATCGGTGCCGGCGTACGAGGTACGATGCGCGGCATCGAAGCCGCCGCTCCCACCACACCCGCCACTCCTCCGTCACGCTTGGCCGCAGTGCTCCTGGGCATCGGCATCGTCGGTCTTTTCGTGCTCGCGCAGTTCCTCGTGGCGGGCGCCATCGCGCTGGTCGGCGGCTCGATCGACCTCTCGCCGCTCGGCACGCGCGACGCGCTGCTACTGGTCGTGCTGCAGCTCGGCACCGCCGCCCTCGGTGTGCTGCTCGTGCTGGCGTGGTGTGGGTGGAGCGCGATCGCCCTGCCCGGCCGGCGCGGTGATGGCTGGCGCGGCTTCCTCGCGCTGCTGCCCGTTGGACTGCTCGTGCTCGTGCCCGGCATCGCGATCGCGATCTCCGAGGGCGACGCGATCGATCCCAGCCTGACGCCGGGGCGCGCCGTCGCCGTGGTCGTGCTGGCGTTCGCGATCGGCTTCAATGAGGAGCTGTGGTTCCGTGGCCTGCTGGTCGCGCGGCTGGGCGCCGAACGTGCACCGTGGCTGACGGTCTTCGCCTCGGCGGCGCTGTTCGGGCTGCCGCACCTCTCCGACTCGTCGGCGTCGTGGCTCAACGCCGCCGGCGTGATGCTGGCGATCGGCATCCCGTTCGGCGTCGTGCGCATGCGCCGTCGCGCGCTGGGTCCGCTCATCGCGTGGCATGGCCTGATCGATGCGTGGGCCTTCCTGCACACGGCCAGCATCACCGTCACCGGTACGCCGACCGCCGCGGAGGCGGTCGGCGCGCTCGTGCTGCCCGCACTGCTGGCGCTCAGCTACCTCGCCTGGCTGCGGCGCGGCATCCGCCAAGGCCTCGTCACGCCGTAGCTGCCCCGCCGAGCTCCCACTCCTCGTCCTCGTCGGCGACGAAGAAGAGCCCGTCGACGTCGGGAGCCAGGCAGGCGATGTCCGGCACGACGTTGGCGATGCCCTCGAGCCCCGCGGTGATCCGCGAGCCGATCTCGCGCAGCACGCCGTTCGGCACGCGGGCAAGGTCGCCGAGCAGGCAGTCATGTTCCGGCGTGGCGCGCAGGGCGACGGTCTCGCCGCCGCGGAAGTCGGCGCGCGCATCGACCAGGGCCGCCTCGATGCTCCAGCCGACGAGGTCGAAGCGGTGGCGTGCGGAGACGTAGCCGACGACGACGTCGATGCAGGCGAGCAGCTGGCGGCGCTGCGCCGAGCTCGGACCGAGGATGCGGGACGACAGGACTGGCGGCTGGTAGGTGGTCGTCATCGGAGGGCTCCTTGCGTCGTTCGGCGGTAGCTCGAACCTGCCCGGCGCCGCGCCGATCGAATGCGGCGCGCGCCGAGCGTGGCCGCATCGGCGCAGCGCGCTGGCCGCATCGGTGGCCCGCGTGAAGGTTGTCATTGAGTGACATTCGTTCCGAGGTGTGGCGGCTGGGTCGCTCCATACGCGACCCACCCGCCACACCTCGGAACGCCTCGCGGATATTGACGACGCGTGTCCCGGCTCCGGTGCGTCGCGCTCAATCCACGCCCTTGCGTGGATTGACACGTGTCCCTACTATTGACGTGTCAGTCTATAAACAGAACGCCCTGGGGCTTGAACATCGGTGGAAGTGGGGTACTGTGATCTGTGCGCGGACACTTATTTTCCGTGCTTCATCCAAACACCCAGATAGACCGACCCAAGGAGATACAACATGAAGCTCTTCAACCTCGAGACCATCGCCATGTTCCTGCTCGTCATTGGTGGACTCAACGCCGGCGTCAACGCCGTGTTCGAGTACAACGTGCTGGGTGAGATCATGAGCTCCGGTGTCTCAACGGTGTTCTACGCCCTCGTCGGTCTGTCCGCTGTGTACGCGATCGCGGATCGCATGGGACTGGTTGGCGCGGAGGACTGATCCACCGCGACACGATATGCAGCGAGGGGCCCCGCCGGTTTGGCGGGGCCCCTCGTCGTTACGTCTCGATCCTGCTGTGCCGACTAGGCGGCGTTCTGGCTCGGCAGCGGTGGTGGCGGCGGCGGAGGGAATGCAGCGGCGGGAGCCGCAGCGCCCGGCGGC
>JAOPYV010000027.1 GCA_025964435.1 Thermoleophilia bacterium
AACGCATGCAATGGGAATTCCCGGATCGGGCGGCAATGGCCGTCAGTGCACTCGCACGTGAGCAGCAAGCTGGCAGCCGTACCGCGTCACGGCAGCAAGCGTCTCAGCCACGTGTGCAACGGAATTCTCGCCGCGGGAGCGCTGCAGGATGCAGCAGCTCGCATGCGAACCACTCGCAGCATGATGTGCACACCCGATATGCGCGCGCTCGGACATCCGATGCGCGCCTGAACAGACACTAACGAGGAGCAAGTCCACGTGGCTACGCAGACCCCGGTCCGCCAGCGGTTCTCCTTCGGCACGCTCGAGCGCGCCCTGGAGCTTCCCGACCTCATCGAGATCCAGAAGCGCTCCTACGAGTCCTTCCTGACCGACGGCCTCGCCGAGACCGTCCAGGACGTCTCGCCGATCGTCGACTACACCGGCAACCTCGCCGTTGAGTTCGGCGAGTTCGAGTTCGATGCGCCGACCATCGACATCGACGAGTGCCGCGAGCAGGAGAAGACCTTCTCCGCCCCGCTCTCGATGACGGTCCGCTTCGTCAACCGCGACACCGGCGAGATCCGCGAGCAGCGCGTCTTCATGGGCGACTTCCCGCTCATGACGCCTGCCGGCACGTTCATCATCAACGGCACCGAGCGCGTCATCGTCACGCAGCTCGTCCGCTCCCCGGGCGCATACCTCATGCGTGCGAAGGATCCGGCCAAGGCGCTGTTCACCGCGAACCTGATGCCGAGCCGTGGCTCCTGGCTCGAGCTCGAGATCGACAAGAAGGGCATCCTCTACGCCCGTATCGATCGCAAGCGCAAGCTGCCCGCCACCGTGCTCCTGCGCGTGCTCGGCTACGGTCGCGACCACAACATCCTCCCGGCTGACAACACGCCGGAGGCCGAGAAGCGAGCGCTCGACGAGCGCATCGAGGACGAGCGCGTCAACGGCACGCAGCGCATCCTCGACCTGTTCGAGGGCTCGCAGTACATCGCCAACACGCTGGCCAAGGACACCGTCACCACGATGGAAGAGGGGCTCATCGAGCTCTTCAAGAAGCAGCGCCCGGGCGAGCCGCCGACGCTCGAGAACTCGCGAACGCTGCTGCGAACGCTGTTCTTCGACCCGAAGCGCTACGACCTCACCCGCGTGGGTCGCTACAAGCTCAACACGCGCCTGTCGCACTCCGTCGACGGTGACCTGCGAACGCTCGCCGCACCGATCTTCACCGGCTCGCTGATGCACAACGACATCACCGGCTGGAGCGATGACTCACTCGGCACCACGCGCCTCGCCGAGGACCTCACGGGTGACACCGACGACCTCGTGCAGCTCATGAAGAAGCTGCTCGACCTGCCGACGCAGCTCGGCGTCCCGCACGAGAACGCGGAAGGCGAGCCCACCAAGGACTACGCCGAAGCGACCCGCTACCTCCCGATCGAGACCATCGGCCACGAGATCGACGAGTACGAGGACTTCGGCAACCGCCGCCTCCGTACCGTCGGCGAGCTGATCCAGGAGGCGTTCCGCGTCGGCCTGTACCGCATGGAGCGCGTCGTTCGCGAGCGCATGACGACGGAGGATCCCGACACGATCACCCCGCAGTCGATCATCAACATCCGTCCCGTCGTGGCGGCGCTCAAGGAGTTCTTCGGCTCCTCGGCACTGTCCCAGTTCATGGACCAGACCAACTCGCTGGCTGGCCTCAAGCATCGCCGAACGCTCTCCGCGCTCGGTACCGGCGGCCTGACCCGCGAGCGCGCACCGATCGAGGTTCGCGACGTCCATCCGACCCATTACGGGCGCATGTGCCCGATCGAGACGCCTGAGGGACCGAACATCGGTCTCATCGGTTCGCTCGCCTCGCACGCCACCGTCTCCGAGCACGGCTTCATCGCGACGCCGTACCGTCAGGTCAAGAACGGCAAGGTCACCGGCGAGATCCACTACCTCGACGCCTCGCAGGAAGAGGACATGGTCGTCGCGGAAGCGACGGACGTGGATCCGCAGGGCCACATCACGCCCGACGTCGGCGACTTCGTTACGGCTCGCGGCCGCAAGGGCGACATCGTTGCCGTGCTGCCGAAGGAGGTCGACTACGTCGACGTCGAGCCGGCCCAGCTGGTCTCGATCTCCACCGCGATGATCCCGTTCCTCGAGCACGACGACGCGAATCGCGCGCTGATGGGCTCGAACATGCAGCGGCAGGCAGTTCCGCTGCTGCAGCCGCAGGCACCGTTCGTCGGCACCGGCCTCGAGGCACGCGCTGCCGTCGACTCCGGTGACGTACTCGTCGCCCATCGTGGCGGCGTCGTCGTCCAGCTCGACGCCGAGCGCGTCGGCATCGACGTCGGCGGTGGCGAGGTCGACATCTACGACATGATCAAGTTCCGCCGCTCCAACCAAGGCACGATCATCCACCAGCGCCCGCTGGTGAAGCTCGGCCAGAAGGTCGCCAGCGGCAGCGTCATCGCCGACGGCTCCTCCACCGACAACGGTGAGATCGCCCTGGGACGCAACCTGACGGTCGCGTTCATGAGCTGGGAGGGCTACAACTTCGAGGACTCGATCATCCTCAACGAGCGCCTCGTGAAGCAGGACCTGCTCACGTCGGTGCACATCTCCGAGTACGAGGTCGACGCACGTACGACCAAGCTCGGCGACGAGGAGATCACCCGCGACATCCCGAACCGCTCCGAGGAGAGCCTCGCCCAGCTGGACGAGGACGGCATCGTCCGCGTCGGCGCCGAGGTCCGCTCCGGCGACCTGCTCGTCGGCAAGGTCACGCCCAAGGGCGAGACCGAGCTGACCGCGGAAGAGAAGCTGATCCGCGCGATCTTCAAGGAGAAGGCCCGCGAGGTCCGCGACACGTCGCTCAAGGTGCCGCACGGCTCCGGCGGCGTCGTCATCGACGTCAAGACGTTCTCCCGCGAGGACGGCGACGACCTGAGCCCGGGCGTCAACAAGCTCGTGAAGGTCTTCGTCGCCACCAAGCGCAAGATCGCCGAGGGTGACAAGCTCGCCGGCCGTCACGGCAACAAGGGCGTCATCTCCAAGATCGTCCCCGAAGAGGACATGCCGTTCCTCGAGGACGGCTCGGCCGTCGACATCATCCTCAACCCGCTGGGCGTTCCGAGCCGCATGAACATCGGCCAGGTGCTCGAGACGCACCTCGGCTGGGCTGCGCTCAACGGCTGGCAGGAAGCATGGGACGTCGTCGGTGAGAACTCCGTGGAGGGCGCGGGCACCGTGTTCGTCTCCACCCCGGTGTTCGACGGAGCCACGCTGGCTGACGTCGACCGCGTCCTCGACGCGGCGACGCGGGCACGCGCCAAGAAGACGCGCGACATGCGTCTGGGCGACGACACCTTCGAGTTCTCGATGCAGGGTGACCCCGAAGCCGTCGACGGACGCAAGTGGAGCGGCAAGCTCCGCCTGTTCTCCGGTCGCAGCGGTGAGCCGTATGACTTCCCGGTCATGGTCGGCGTCATGTACATCCTCAAGCTCCACCATCTCGTCGACGACAAGATCCACGCTCGTTCGACCGGACCGTACTCGCTCGTCACCCAGCAGCCGCTCGGTGGTAAGGCGCAGTTCGGTGGACAGCGCTTCGGTGAGATGGAGGTGTGGGCACTCGAGGCATACGGAGCCGCCTACACGCTCCAGGAGATGCTCACGGTCAAGAGCGACGACACGGTCGGTCGCGTCAAGGCCTACGAGGCGATCGTCAAGGGCGAGAACATCCCCGAGCCGACCATCCCCGAGTCCTTCAAGGTGCTGCTCAAGGAGATCCAGTCGCTTGCGCTGGACATCCGCGTGCAGACGAGCTCGGGCGCAGTGCTCGAGGTCACCGAGGAGCAGGACGAGCTGGTCCGCGCGGCGGAGGAGCTCGGCATCGAGCTCGCACCGGTCGCCGGTCGAGCCACGGCCGAGAGCCCGTCTGCCCAGGACGTCGAGGAAGGCAACGACAAGGTCGACCCCGACGGCATCTTCAACATCGCCGCTGACGAGTCGACCGGCACCGTCGTCGACCTCGACGCCGAGCTTGCCGGCGTCGACACGACGTCCGTCAAGGACGACGAGGAAGACCCGTTCGCGAGCCTTGCGATTGACGAGGACGTCTCCATCAAGGACCTCGAGGGTGACAGCGACTGACAGGTCGCCCCACCCGCGTATTCCAGGCACGTCCTAGCACCACCATCAGCACAGGAGCTGAATCCACGTGATCGACATCAACAACTTCGATTCCATCCAGATCGGCCTCGCTTCCCCGAAGCAGATCCGCGACTGGTCCCACGGCGAAGTCACGAAGCCGGAGACCATCAACTACCGAACGCTCAAGCCGGAGAAGGACGGACTCTTCTGCGAGAAGATCTTCGGCCCGACCCGTGACTGGGAGTGCTACTGCGGCAAGTACAAGCGCGTGCACTACAAGGGCATCGTGTGCGAGCGCTGCGGCGTGGAAGTCACCCGCCAGAAGGTGCGCCGTGAGCGCATGGGCCACATCGAGCTCGCCGCTCCGGTCAGCCACATCTGGTTCTTCAAGGGCGTCCCGAGCCGCATCGGCTACCTGCTGGACATCGCTCCCAAGGACCTCGAGAAGGTCCTGTACTTCGCCGCATCCATCATCACCTCGGTCGATGAGAAGGCACGCGCGAAGGACCTGAAGGGCCTCAAGGACAAGGTCAACAAGGAGATCGAGCGCATCTCCGCTGACCGCGAAGAGATGCTCGGCATGGTGCAGACGCGCCTCGAGCGCCGACGCGCCTACCTCGCCGACGGCACGAAGACCGGCTTCGACGAGGACGACAACGTCTGGATGGAAAGCGTGGAGAGCTGGGCGGAGGAGCACGCCGTGCCCGCCCTCAAGCAGATCCGCAAGATCGGCGACGGCCTGTACGCCGACATCGTCGAGGCGATCCAGGGCAACGAGGACCGTAAGACGCTCCTCACCGTCATCAAGGAGAGCAAGTTCCGCCCCGATCGCCGACTGACGCGCGAGCAGACCGTCGCCATCAAGGAGTGGGGCCAGTACCTCGTCAAGTTCACCAAGGGCACGGACGAGAAGGCGCTGGAGCGCCGCCTCAAGTACATCCGCTCGCCCAAGGGCGCGATGAGCGGCTTCAACGAGTCGGACCGCGAGTGGATCACCGAGGTCGAGAAGCAGGTCTTCCAGGAGATGCCGTGGGAGATCGCGCGCACCACTGGTGCCCACCTGATCGCCGACGTGCTCGAGCACGCCCCGGGCCCGGAGCCCAAGAAGGTCACCGACACGATGAGCGAGTACGCGCTTCGTGACGGCGGCGCGATCACCAAGGACGAGAACGACCTGCTCCTGCAGTGGGCCGTCAAGACCAAGGAGACCGCCCAGGACCTCGCGTCCCGCATGGAGGACATCCGCGAGGGTGCCGCCATCGAGACCGATCGCCTCGAGCGCGCCTGGTCCCTCTTCGAGGGCCTCGAGACCCGCATGATCGTGGCCGACGAGCCGCTCTTCCGCGAGCTCAAGGACCGCTTCGGTACCCCGGCGCCGTTCGGCTTCGGCGAGTACTTCGAAGGTGGCATGGGCGCGAACGCGATGCGTGAGCTCCTGCGCCAGGTCGAGGTCAAGGCCGAGACGGACAAGCTCCGCGAGGAGATCCGCACCGGCAAGGGCCAGAAGCAGCAGAAGGCGATCAAGCGACTCAAGGTCGTCAACTCCTTCCTCAAGAGCGACAACAAGCCCGAGTGGATGATCCTCGACGTGATCCCCGTGATCCCGCCGGAGCTCCGCCCGATGGTCCAGCTCGACGGTGGCCGCTTCGCCACGTCCGACCTGAACGACCTGTACCGCCGCGTGATCAACCGCAACAACCGACTCAAGCGCCTGCTTGACCTCGGCGCGCCGGAGATCATCGTCAACAACGAGAAGCGCATGCTCCAGGAGGCCGTCGACGCACTGTTCGACAACGGTCGACGTGGCCGTGCGGTGACGGGCCCGGGCAATCGCCCGCTCAAGTCGCTGTCCGACATGCTCAAGGGCAAGCAGGGTCGCTTCCGCCAGAACCTCCTCGGCAAGCGCGTGGACTACTCCGGTCGTTCCGTCATCGTCGCCGGTCCGAGCCTCAAGCTCTACCAGTGTGGCCTGCCGAAGCTCATGGCACTCGAGCTGTTCAAGCCGTTCATCATGGCTCGACTCGTCGAGCGCAAGAGCGTCCAGAACATCAAGGCCGCCAAGAAGATGGTGGAGAGCCAGATCCCCGAGGTGTGGGACGTCCTCGAAGAGGTCATCTCCGAGCATCCGGTGCTGCTCAACCGCGCACCGACGCTGCATCGCCTCGGCATCCAGGCCTTCGAGCCCAAGCTCGTCGAGGGCAAGGCAATCCAGGTCCACCCGCTCGTGTGCTCGGCGTTCAACGCCGACTTCGACGGCGACCAGATGGCCGTCCATCTCCCGCTGAGCGCGGAGGCGCAGGCCGAGGCCCGCATCCTCATGCTCAGCGCGCACAACATCCTGAGCCCGGCGCACGGCAACCCGCTTGCCGTCCCGTCCCAGGACATGGTGCTCGGTCTGTACTTCCTGACGTGGTCCACGGATCCGCGCATCGGGCAGACGATCGAGGAGCTGCTCAAGGGCGACAAGAAGGGTGAGAACCTCCCGAAGCGCTACGGCACTCCGGAAGAGGTGCTCCACGCACTTGCGCACAAGCAGATCCAGCTGCGCGACGTCATCGCGGTTCGCTTCGAGCGCTCCCGTGGCGAGGAGCAGTGGAAGGAGTGGATCATCACCACTCCCGGCCGCCTGCTCTTCCATGACTCGATCGAGCGTCGTCTCGCCGAGGTGAAGGGCGACCTGTTCGACAGCGCCGACCATCGCTTCATGAACGAGACGCTGACGAAGAAGCAGATCAACACGTACGTGAACCAGCTCATCGAGCAGTGGGGCACGGGCGTGGTGGCACTCCTGCTCGACACGATCAAGGACCTCGGCTTCGAGTTCGCCGAGAAGTCCGGTGGCACCGTCTCCAAGAACGACATCGTGATCCCCGAGAACAAGTGGGAGATCATCGGTGGCTACAACGAGAAGACGGAGCTGATCCGCAAGCAGTACGAGCGTGGCCTCATCACGGAGGGCGAGCGCAAGGACCGCGTCGTCTCGCAGTGGGAGACCTGCACCGAAGAGGTCGGCGACGCCATGGCCGAGGTGCTCGCGCTCGAGCCCGAGAACCCCATCTTCATGATGGCGGATTCGGGTGCGCGAGGTTCGGCGAAGCAGCTCTCGCAGCTCGCCGGCATGCGCGGCCTGATGGCAAATCCGAAGGGCGAGACGATCGATCAGCCGATCCGCTCCAACTTCATGGAAGGCCTGTCGGTCCTCGAGTTCTTCTTCAGCACCCATGGTGCGCGAAAGGGACTGGCCGACACCGCGCTGCGAACGGCGGACTCGGGCTACCTCACGCGTCGCCTGGTCGACGTCGCGCAGGACGTCATCGTCCGAACGCGCGACTGCGGCACGACGAACTATGTGACGCTGCCGCTGTTCAACGACGAGGCGATGACCGACCAGAACGTCAACGCGCTCGGTCGCGTGGTCGCGGAGCCGCTCGTCGACAGGAACGGCGAGGTCGTCCTGGACATCGGCGAGGAGCTCGTCCCGAAGGCAGTGCGCCGGGTCGGCGAGAGCTGGGCGGGCAAGGTGCCGAAGGCGCCGCTGACCGCCACGCTGCGATCGGTCCTGTACTGCGAGGCCACGCACGGCATGTGCATGGCGTGCTACGGACGCTCGCTGGCGGATGGCCGACTGGCCGAGCTCGGCGACGTCGCGGGCATCATCGCGGCACAGTCGATCGGTGAGCC
>JAOPYV010000125.1 GCA_025964435.1 Thermoleophilia bacterium
TGCCGCGTCCGCGGACGTACACGAGCGTGTTTGCAGTACCAAGATCTACGGCGATGTCGCGGGCGCCGATCCCAGAAAATCCGAACATGCCGACGAGGATACGCCCGACGGGGTGGCCACTGCGGCAGTCGAGCAGGGCGGGGTCCGCTCCCGGCCACGTGTGCGGCCGCGTTGTCCGGGGAAGGAACGCCCCATGACCGAAGACGCCCCCACACCGCCCCGCCCGGACTCCATGGACCCCGACGGGCTGAAGGACGCCCTCGGGCGCACGGGGCGCATGCTCAAGTCGGCCGGCCTCCCCTTCGAGGAGGAAGAGTTCGACGAGGACGACTCCTCGAGCAGCTCCGACGATGCAACCGCTCAGGCCGACGACTCCTCCAGCTCCTCCGAGGACGGCGCGGTTGACGCCGACGATTCGTCGAGCTCCAGCTCGAACGACGCGCCTGCCTCGACCTGACTCGCGTACGGGGCTAGGTGCCCTGACAGCTCTCGCCGTGGACGACGGCGAGCGGACCGTACTCACAGAGTCCGCGATGCTGCGCCCACCACATCGTGCTGGCGACCAGGACGAGGGCGACCCCGAGCACTGGCGCCAATCCGGCGCCCGCGAGACCGAAGAGCGGAATGCTGCTCCACTCGCGCCCGCCGTGCTCGGGCATGACGTCCACGCGCTCGCGTCCGGCGCCGGTCAGGGCGGCGACGCGCGCGACGGAGAACAGCGCGACGACGACCGACAGCGTGACGCATGCGAGCACCGTGGACTGCGACGGCAGCGGCGCTGCGACGTCGTAGAGGTGGTAGATCCGGCCGATGACGGTCGCCCCGGCCAGCAGCAGCGCGGTCACGCAGCCTGCCAGCGGCACGATCAGCATGTGGCCGGCCGCGCCGTGTCGACGGGCACGATCCAGGAGCCCCAGCCCGAGCAGGCCGACGAGGGCGATGATCAGCGTCCAGACCAGCGTGAAGACGATCGGTCCACGGTGGGTCAGCGAATCGAACACGTCGGACGCGAACCGCTGCGGATGCACGAGTGGATGCCACGAGTGGTAGCGCTCGATGCGGCCCAGGTAGACGCCGAAGGCGCAGACCAAGCTGACCGCGGTGAGCGTGACAAGCCGTGCGGGCGACGAGAGCTGCGGTCGCCGCGCGGCGAGCCAGCCGCGGCCCAGGTCGAGCAGCACGATCCATGCTGCGACTGCCGGAACGACGAAGGCGCCGTACTGCACGGCGAACACGACGGACGCGTCGAGGCCATTGCCCGTCGCGCGGATGTCCTGCTGGAAGTGGTAGAGGTCGGTCAGCACGTAAGGGGCGTTGGGCGTGAAGGCGACGACGCCGACGATCGCGAGCCAGCGTGCCCAACGGTCTCGCGCGCGCGCACGTGAGGACCAGACCAGCACGGCGACGACGAGTCCGGCGATGAGCAGGTAGCTGGCCGGGTCAATGCCATGCAGGAAGCCGCGGACTGCGGCGAGCAGGCCGCCACCGACGGCCAGCGTGAGGCCAGCCCGGCGGGCACGGAGCGGATTGCTGCCGATCGTCCAGGCCAGCAGCACGGCGATCCACGCGAGGAAGGTGTTGCCCGTCATCCACGAGAGATCGCGCACCGCTGCGTCGAAGATCGAGTGATCGAAGCGAAGCATTCCCGCAGGCTATCGTGGAACGCCGAAATCGCCGGAAGAATTCCGTTGTCAGAATCGCGAACCAGTGGTTCACTGGATCGCAGGACGGCCCCGGGACGGGCCGAGCACTGGGACGAGGGAATCTTTCATGGGCGTAGCGATCGGTAGTGGGCAGAGTGTCATCCAGGCGGCACCGCAGAAGATCAGCGGTGGCGGCGGCGACACGAAGGTCGCAGGCCTCTCCGGCGGCGGCGCAGCCGCACCGGCATCCGCGACCCCGCCAGCCAGCACGGTCCTCTCCGGTGGCCCCGGCGGCGCGATCGACGGCGCCGCGAACGTCAACACTGCACTGATGGGCGCGCTCAAGGAGCTCGTCGTCGTCCTCCAGAAGCTCGTCGAGGCGCTCCAGTCCTCCACGATGGGAGGCGGCGCGCCCGGCAAGACTGCAGGCGGCGGCGGTGTCCTCGGCGGCGGCGGTCTCGCTGCTCCGACCACGACCCAGGTGCTCGCACCAGCACCCGTCGCGACGCCCGCGGCTCCGGCCGCTCCCGCGCCCGTGGCGACGCCCGCGCCTGCACCACAGGTCCAGGTCGCTCGCACCGAGGCTGCACCGGTCGCGCACACCAACCCGTCACCGTGATCTAGCCACGCATTCGCGAGCTTCGCGTGGAAGGTCCATGCCGCCGCGCGCGGATCACGTATCGCTGACGAGCCACTGTCGTACCGGGAAACTGCGTTCTCGCACTCCTCCGGTTCACCCGTGGCTCGTGGCAATTGAGCCAGGGACGGCTACGCCGGCGCGAGGGCGCCGGTGAGGATGCAGGAGCCGTCGGCGCGGACGATGATGGCGGTGATGCCGCGCTCGGTCGCCTCGCGCGCTGCGGCGTCGGCGCCGACGAGCATGAGGGCCTTGGCCCAGACTTCCGCGTCGACACAGGACGCCCCGATGACGGTGATACGGGCAATGTCCGTCACTGCAGGTGCGCCCGTGACCGGGTCGATCACGTGATGGGCGACGTCGCTCAGGTCGTCGCGTGGATCGTCGCCTGACGCCTCGCCCCGCATCCACATGCGTCCATCCCAGCCACTCGTGGCGAGGCCTCCGAACGCCAGCGCGAGCGTCATCTCGCCACCGTCACCGACGCTGGCGCTGATCGGCCACGGCTCGTCGCCGTCGACGACCTGGATGCCGACGTCGCCGCCGAGGCTGACGAGGACCGAGCAGCCGCTGCGCTCGCGCAGGCGCTGCGCGATGCGATCGGCGGACCAGCCCTTGGCCAGGCCACCGAGGTCGATGCGTGCGTCGCCGTGCAGCAGCACGCGATCACCGTCGATGTCGAAGGACGCCGCTGCGGCCGCGGTCGCCGCGCCTGCGGGCGCCGAGCTCGCCTTCGCGTCGGAGGATCCGTGGGTCAGCATCCGCTCGTGCAGGTCGCTGCGCGTCGCGTCGTCGACGGTGCGCAGCTGCGTGAAGGTCTGGTCGTAGCCCGCGGCGATGAGCTTCGTGCCGAGCCCGACGTTGAATCGACCCTCGGTCTGGGCCTGGTAGTCACGTGCCGCTTCGAGCAGCTCGAGCAGGACTGGACTGACGTGCGCGGTGCGCGCATCGTTGAGCTGCTCGAGCTCGGAGCTCGGATCAAAGCGCGTCAGCCGCTCCTGCAGCTCCTGCAGCTCGCGCACCGCCTCCTCGAGGAAAGGTGCGGCGTCGGCTTCGGGCGCGCGCAGCACGATGCGGGCATCGGTGCCCATCACCCGAAAGTCGTGCACGGTGACGTGCTGGCTGTCGATCGAAGTCATGCCCCCCTGCTACCCGCAGGCGGTCAGTTGCTACCGATCAGCTCGGGTAGCTGGCAGCAGCCGGAGCGGCTGCGGTAGCTACGACCTGCGGCGGCACGACCGGCGTGACGGGTGCGGCCGCTGCGGGTGCGACCGGCGTGACGGCCGCCGGAGCGACCGGCGTCACAGCGACGACTGCCGGCTTGGCAGCTGCCGCAACGGGCTTGGGCCGGGGCTTCGCGACTGCGGCAGCGCCTCCCCCGGAGA
>JAOPYV010000073.1 GCA_025964435.1 Thermoleophilia bacterium
GACCCTCGCTCCTGCTCGGGCCCGTCGCCCCTTCCTGTCGGCATCCATGCCGACAGAGCTCCCTGCACGCACCGTCGACGCGCGCCCACGACGTGACATCGCGTCGCGACCGCGGGATGGAGCACGAAACTCACGATATAGGTGAGGAATGTGACAAGGCCCACCGGAGCGTGGCACGCCGCGTCGCCCATGCCGGACCGGATTCCGCGAGGCACGCGTGCCCTGTGCACGCGTCGGTTGGCTGACGCGCGCCGGCCACTGCGTGGAGCAGGGTCGTACGATTACCTCACGCTGCGGAGCGCGCGCGATAGGCTGGCCGACATGGCGGACATCGAGCAACTGGCGCGCGACGCGCGTGCGGACCTCGAGGCGGCGACTACGGTTGCCGACCTCGAAGCCGCGAAGATCAAGCATCTCGGCAAGTCGGGACCCCTCGTCCTGCTGCTGCGCAACATCAAGGACCTGCCACCCGAGCAGCGTGGTCCTGTCGGCAAGGGCGGCAACATCGCCCGCAAGGAGCTCGAGGCGTTCGCCGCCGACAAGGGCGCGCAGCTCGCTGACGCCGAGCTCGACGTGCGGCTTCGACGTGAGGTCGTCGATGTCTCGCTGCCGCCGCGCGCGATGCCGCAGGGCACGCTGCACGTGCTGACACAGACGCGTCGCCTGCTCGAGGACATCTTCCTGGGCATGGGCTACCAGGTCATCGACGCGCCCGAGGTCGAGAGCGAGTGGTACGGATTCACCGCGCTCAACACCCCGGTCGGTCACCCCGCGCGCAACCCCAGCGACACCTTCTACATCGAGGGTCGCGACCAGGGCGCCGGTGCCAACGACGACGCGCTCATCCTGCGCACGCAGACGAGCACTGCGCAGCTGCGCACGATGCAGAAGTCGACGCCCCCGCTGTACGTGGTGCACCCGGGCCGGGTCTACCGTCGCGATGACATCGATGCGACCCACTCCGACATGTTCCACCAGATGGAGGCGCTCGCGATCCACGAGGGCCTGACCCTGGCGGACCTCAAGGGCACGATCGAGCAGTTCCTCGCCACGCTCTTCGGGGGACGGCTCGAGGTGCGCCTGCGCACTCACTTCTTCCCCTTCACCGAGCCGAGCGTCGAGGCTGACGTGCAGTGCTTCAGCTGTCGCGGCACCGGAGATCCGCTGCCGGGCGACGAGGACAGCGAACGCTGCCGCGTCTGCCGAGGCGAGGGCTGGATCGAGATCATGGGGGCCGGCATGGTCGACCCCAACGTGCTCGGCATGGTCGAGGGCTACGACCCCGACAAGGTCACGGGCTTCGCCTTCGGCATCGGCATCGACCGTGTCGCGATGCTGCGCCACGACTTCCCCGACCTTCGACTCCTCTTCCAGAATGACCTGCGCTTCGTGCGCCAGTTCCCCGGGCGGCCGTAATGCGTATTCCCTACTCCTGGCTCCGCCAGTACGTTCCCAACGCGCCGGCTGATCCCGCCGAGGCTGCGCGACTGCTGACGATCAGCGGCACTGCGGTCGAGGGCATCGAGCGCGTCGGCGTGGCCGAGCCCGCCGGCGACGGTGGCCAGTGGTTCCGCATCGGCAAGGTGCTCGAGTTCGAGCAGCATCCCGACGCCGACAAGCTGCGCCTCGTCCAGGTCGACGCGGGCGAGGGCGCACCGCGCCAGATCGTCTGCGGCGCGACGAACTTCCAGCAGGGTGACACCGTCGCCGTCGTGCTGCCCGGCGGTCGGATGCCCGACGGGATGGAGATCAAGGAAGCCAAGCTCCGTGGCGTCGACAGCCGCGGCATGATGGTCTCCGAGCGCGAGCTCGGCCTGTCGACCGACCACGCGGGAATCATGGTGCTACCGAGCGAGTGGCAGGCGGGTGACCTCGTGCACGAGCACGTGCCGCTGGGCGACGACGTGCTCGAGTTCGAGATCACCGGCAACCGTCCGGACTGCCTCGCCGTCTACGGCGTCGCGCGGGAGCTGGCGACCGCCGCCGGGGTCGAGCTGCTCGACGCCTGGAGCGGCGATGCGGAGCCGACTGCCTCCGGTGACGTGCGCGACCACGTCACCGTCGACGTGCAGGCGCCTGACCTGTGCCCGCGCTACATGGCGCGCGCCTTCGTCGACGTCACCGTCGGGCCGAGCCCGCTCTGGCTCAAGGCGCGGCTCGCACGCTCCGGCATGCGCGCCATCAACAACGTCGTCGATGTCACGAACTACGTGATGCTCCTGACCGGCCAGCCGCTGCACGCCTTCGATGCCGCCAAGGTGGGTGGCTCGAAGATCGTCGTGCGCCGTGCCCACGCCGGCGAGCAGGTGAAGACGCTCGACGACGTGCAGCGCTCGCTCGACGCCGACATGCTCGCCATCGCGGATGCCGAGGAGCCGATCGTCATCGCCGGCATCATGGGCGCGGACAAGGTCGAGGTCACGGGTGACACGACCCGCCTCGTGCTGGAGTCGGCGACCTTCGACGGCCTTGCCATCCAACGCGCGTCGCGCGTGCTCGGCCTGCGCTCGGAGTCGAGCAGCCGCTTCGACAAGGGCCTGGATCCGCACCTGCCCGAGGTCGCGCTCCGGCTCGCCTCGAAGCTGCTCGTCGAGCTGTGCGGTGCGCAGCTCGTCCCCGGCACGATCGACGAGGGCCGCGACGCCTACGCGGCAGCGCCCCCGGTCGTGGAGCTTCCTGCGACGCTCGCACCGCGCATCCTCGGCATCGAGATCGCACAGGAGGGCGTGGAGGACACGCTGACGCGACTGGGCTACGTCCACAGCCGGAGCGCCACTGGATGGACGGCGATCGTTCCGCATTGGCGCATGTACGACACGACCCGGGCGATCGACCTGGTCGAGGAGCTCGGCCGATTCCGCCTCGACGAGGTACCTGCGCGGCTTCCCGCGGTGACGTCGGGTGGCGCGATGCTCTCGCCCGCCCAGCGCCTGCGACGCCTGCTCGAGGACACCGCTGCGGGTCTTGGCCTGCACGAGGTCGTGACCTACGGACTCGTATCGCCCGGCACGGGTGTGGCGCTCGGCGTTCCGGAGGACGACGTGGTCGCCCTCGCCAACCCGATGACGACCGACCACGCAGAGCTGCGAACGAGCCTGCTGCCCGGTCACCTCGAGGTGGCCCGCCGCAACATCCATGCCGGTGACGGCGACGTCGCCATCTTCGAGGTCGGGCGCACCTTCCTTGCTGCGCCGGCGGGGACGCTCGGTGACGACGGTCTGCCGCGCTTCGCCACCGAGCGCGACGTGCTGGCGCTGCTGGTCACCGGCTCGCTCGGCAGCGGACGCTGGGACCTGCCAGGCCTGCCGGCCGACCTGCAGGCAGCAGCGGGCATCGCCGTCTCACTCGCCGCTGCGGCTGGTGTCACGCTCAGCTCGCACGCGGTTCCCAATCCGCCCACGTGGCTGCATCCCGGCCAGGCCGCCGAGCTCCGCGCCATCGATGGAACCGGCATCGGCTGGGTGGCCGCCGTGCACCCGCGTTTCGCCGCGGCCCACGGGGTGGAACAGGACGCCTGGGCCGCCCATATCGACTTGGCTGCCCTGCTCGCTGCGGGCGGCACCACTCCACGATTCACGCCCTTCAGCGAATTCCCGCCAGTGGTCGAGGACATCGCGGTCGTGCTGTCAGATTCCATTCCCGGGGGCTCCGTCATCCGGACGGTGCGCGAGACCGGAGGCGAGCTCCTGGAGTCGGTCACGGTCTTCGATCGCTACGTGGGGGAGCCGATCCCCGAGGAGCATCATTCGCTCGCACTGCGGCTCGTGTTCCGCGCCTCGGACCGGACGCTCGTCGATGAGGAGACCGCAGCCGTGCGCGCTGCGGTGGTCGCGCGGCTCGGAGATGAGTACGGAGCCGAGCTTCGCGGATGAGCTTCATGTGTTCCACGCATCCGGTCGGTAGCATGTGTCCCGTCAGGATCGAGTTGGAGGATTACGCCCGCCCGGCGATGGACATCGTCGAGCAACGTCATCCTTGGACTGAAGGGTTCACATGAGCTTTCTCTGGTTCATCCTCGTCGTCATCATCGCCCTGCTGCTGGCCAAGTTCGTCAACGGAGCAGTCGGCGGCGTCGTGGGTCTCGTCCTCGCCATCCTGGTGTTCTTCCTGGTGATCAACCGGGCGTAGCTACAGACAACGGAGCAGCACGTGGAACGCGAAGCAGCACATCGCGCAGGGCGCCGAGAGGCGAACCTGCGCAAGGTGAACGAACGGGTCGTGGTCGCGGTCGAGGCGCTGGAAGCGGCGGCTCCCGGTGACGGCGGCACGAGCCTGCTGCAGCTCATCTGCGAGTGCGCGCTCGACTCCTGCGAGGAGATGATCGCGGTCCCGGCGGCCTTCTACGACGAGGTCCGCGAGCGAACCGACGTCTTCCTCGTCGCGCCGGGCCACGTCCTCCACGAGATCGAGGACGGGATCGAGGACGGGGACGGTTGGATCGTCGTGCGCAAGCGCGGTGCGGCAGCCGACGGTGCCCGTGACGCGCTGGAAGGTACCGTGTGACGCAGTCCTTCGAACAGCTGATGGCCGCGAACCACGTCCTCACGGCGTGGCGCATCGAACACGGCCTGACGGCGAACGAAGGTGCGGTCCTGCTCGAGATCTACTGGGCAGGCGCAATCGGAGCAGCCGCCCTGAGCCGGGCGGTCGGCATCTCGACCGCCTCGATGAGCCGCATGATCGCGCGTCTCGAGGGCGAAGGCTGGCTGGCTCGTTCCGGCGATGAACGCGATGGGCGTCGACTGCTCATCCAGCCATCGAAGCGACTGGCGAACGCCGCCGCGGGTCTGGCCGGGGCAGGCCCCGTCATCGGACCGGTTGTAAGGCGAGCCTGACAGACCTGATATCCTCCCCGTCGCATGCAGGCGGACGCGACAGGTAGGACCCGGGTTTCCACGAGCAGGCTGATCGCCTGGTCGGTCGGCTTCCTGCTGGTCTTCATCATCGCCATCTCGATGGTGGCATCGAGCGGCAATGCCGACCCGACCGACGTGAAGCCGGCGAGCAGTCGATGGTCACGAGCGTGGTCAACGCCTCCGTCATCGTGTTCCGCGAAGGCCTCGAGGCCGTGCTGATCTTCGCGGCGATCACTGCCAGCTTCCTCGGTGCGCGCCAGGGCTACCGCCGACCAGTCATCCTCGGCGTCGCTGCGGCCTTCCTCGCGACCGTCGCGACCTGGTTCGCCATGACGACCGTCATCACGTCGCTGCCGCTCTCGGAGGACGTGCTGCTCGCACTCACCGGCATCGTTGCCGTAATCGTGCTGCTGCTCGTCATGAACTGGTTCTTCCACAAGGTCTACTGGACCGACCACATCAAGGAGCTCAACTCGAAGAAGCGCGAGCTCGTCACCACGAGCGAGTCGGGTGAGCAGGTCAAGTACTGGGGCTTCGTCGCGCTGGGATTCACCGCGGTCTACCGCGAGGGCTTCGAGGTCGTGCTGTTCCTCCAGAACCTGAACATCGTCGCGGGCGGCACCGCGGTGTTCTGGGGCGTCATGCTCGGCCTGGCCGGAACGACGATCGTCGGCTTCCTCACCTTCTACCTCCACCACAAGCTTCCGTACAAGCGCATGCTCGTGCTGACCGGCGTGCTGCTGGGCGTCGTGCTCGTCGTCATGGTCGGTGGCTCGGCCCGGACCCTGCAGGCGCTCGAGATCCTCCCGACCACGCCGCTTCCGGTCAGCTTCCCCGATTGGTGGGCGCGCTGGTTCGAGCTGGTGGCAACCTGGGAGACGGTGCTCATGCAGCTCTTCGCAGGCGCCTTCGTGATCGGCTCGTACTACGCGGCGGAGTGGTGGTCGAAGGAGAAGCGTCGACGCGCCAAGGCCGATGCGGTATCGACACCGCCCATGATCGTGGAACTGCCGTCGGCCACGCCCACGCCCGCGCCTGTCCCCGAGCCCGTCACGTCCTTCCCGGTCGCGCCCGCTCCTCGGTCCGAGCTTCCACCGATCGCGCTCCGCCCCCCGCTGCTGCGCCGCACTGCCACCGCCCCCGCTCCGACACCCGTCGCCACGCCCGTCGCCACGCCCGCACCGGTCGCGCCCGTCGCACCCAGGATGCCTGCGCGCGCGATCGAGACCGCACGCCCGGCCCGTCCCCAGGTCGTGGGGCAGCAGCCGCTGACTGGGCGCGCGGCACCGTTCACCGGCGAGCGCATTCGCTTCGCCGTCGTGGACTGACCTACAGCGTCAGCTGCGGGTCCTCCTGCGCGCGTTCGCGCAGCTCGCGCTCGATCATGACGCGGAACTCGAAGCCGGACTTCGACAGCTCGATCTTCGGCTCGGTGGCATCGGAGCGCTCGATCCAGCCCGAGGCGATGAGGCGATCGATCGAGTCGACGAGCTCCTCGCGGCTCCATCCACGCACCACGTCGTAGCCCGTGACGTCGATGACGTCCTGCGGATCGAGGGCCGGTGCCGGAAGTCCACCAATCGCACAGGCCGCGCGCGTGCGTCCGAATCGACCGCCGTGGTCGCCCACCAATCGAAGGATCGCGTAGACGACGTCGTAGGGGTTCGTTCGTGCGGCAGCGGAGTGGTCGGCGGAGTGCATCCCCCGGATCGTACGTGATACCGACAGGGGAAGAAAGCGTGGAGCCCCTGCTCGGCCGCCGTGGGAGGCGGGTCGAGCAGGAGCCCCACAGGTACTCGGTGTGCGTGACGCGATCAGGTCGCCAGGGGAGCCAGCGGCCCGATGGGCGCTACTGGCAGACCTCGCACTCGCCCCCGTTGCGCATGGCCTCGATCGAGCAGGCCAGCTGCTCGGCCGAGAACTGCTCATCCGCGAAGTCGGCATCGACGCTGTCGTCGACGACGGTCGCGGTGCGAGCCGCCTCCGCTGCCTCGGCTGCCGCGAGCGGCGACGAAGCGGTGATGATCGGGGGAATCGTCGGCGACATCGACATCGCCTCCTGCACTGGTACGGCCGGTGCGGACTGCACCGGTGCCGCAGGAGCCTGGGCGACCGGAGCGGGTGCGACCGGAGCCGGAGCCGGAGCTGCCGGAGCTGCCATCGCCACCTGTGCGGGTGCGACGGGCGTTGCCACCGGCTGCTGCAGGATCGGCTGCTGTGCCATCGGCTCCGTCACCACGGCGACCGGCGCTGCGGGCACGGGCGTGCTCGCGGTTGCCAGCTCGGCGGGTGCAGCTGCACCGACCAGGACGGGGGCCTCGGACGTCTCGTCACTCGGCTTCGCGAAGCGGCTTGCCGTGACCGAGCTCTTCTCGATCTGCGACGCACCCAGCGAACGGAGGTAGTAGGTCGTCTTGAGCCCGACGTGCCATGCCTTGCGGTACATGAGGCTCATGGCCTTGAGGTCCGGCTGCGGCAGGAACAGGTTGAGCGACTGCGACTGGTCGATCCACTTCTGGC
>JAOPYV010000126.1 GCA_025964435.1 Thermoleophilia bacterium
TCGCGCGCTTCAGCTCGCTCCTGCAGGGCCAGCGCGACCTCCAGCAGATCGCCGAGCTCGTCATGCGCGAGCTGACTCCGCTCGTCGATGCGCAGCACGGCGCCTTCTTCATCGGTGAAGGTCCGGAAGGGCCGGGCACCGCGAACGACCCCGACGAGCTCGAGCTGCACCTGCTCGCGACGTGGGGCCTCAAGGAGCGCCGCCACGCATCCAACCGCTTCCGGATCGGCGACGGACTCGTCGGCCAGGCCGCGCTCGAGCGACAGCGCATCCTCGTCGACCACGCACCTGCGGACTACGTCACCGTCAACTCCGGCATCGGCGAGGGCTCGCCGCTGTCGATCGTGGTCATCCCGATGCTCTTCGAGGACCAGGTCATGGGCGTGCTGGAGCTCGGCTCCTTCACCGGCTTCGCCGATTCGCACCAGGCCTTCCTCGACCAGCTCGTCGAGACGATTGGCGTCGTGCTCAACACGATTGTCGCGAACTCCCGGACCGAATCGCTGCTCGAGCAGTCCCAGTCGCTCGCGAACGAGCTGCAGTCGCAGTCCGCGGAGCTGCAGAGCCAGCAGGACGACCTCAAGCGGTCCAACGGCGAGCTCGAGCAGCAGGCACAGTCGCTCAAGGCGTCGGAGGAGCTGCTGCAGGCGCAGCAGGAAGAGCTCCAGCAGACCAACGAGGAGCTCGAGGAGAAGGCGACGCTGCTCGCCGAGCAGTACCAGGCGATCGGCGAGAAGAACTCCGAGATCGAGCTGGCACGAGGCGAGCTGGAGGAGAAGGCAGCCCAGCTGTCGCTCAGCTCCCGCTACAAGAGCGAGTTCCTGGCGAACATGTCGCACGAGCTGCGCACGCCGCTCAACTCGCTGCTCATCCTCTCGAAGCTGCTCGGCGACAACACCGACGGCAACCTGTCGCAGCGGCAGATCGAGTTCGCCCAGACGATCTACGGCTCGGGCAACGACCTGCTCGAGCTCATCAACGACATCCTCGACCTGTCCAAGGTCGAGGCCGGCAAGATGGACGTCGAGCTCGAACAGGTCCCGATCGCCGACTTCGCGGAGCGCTCACGACAGGCCTTCGAGCCGGTCACGAACGAACGTGGACTGACACTGGAGATCGAGGTCGACCCGTCGGCCGGCGGCGCGCTCATGACCGACGGTCGCCGCGTGCAGCAGGTGCTCAAGAACCTGCTCTCCAACGCCTGCAAGTTCACCGAGCACGGCACGATCTCGCTCAAGGTCCACGCGGCACCGGCGGGCACCCCGTTCACGAGCGCGCACCTGCGCGACGAGGACGAGGTCGTCGCCTTCGAGGTCACTGACACCGGTATCGGCATCCCCGACGACAAGCTCCGGCTCATCTTCGAGGCATTCCAGCAGGCCGAGGGTGGCATCGCCCGACGCTACGGAGGAACCGGCCTCGGCCTGTCGATCAGCCGTGAGATCGCGCGCCTGCTCGGAGGCGAGATCCACGTTCGGTCGGTCCAGGGCGAAGGCTCCACCTTCACGCTCTACCTGCCGCGCACCTGGACGCCGTCGGCCGAGAATGCCGATGTCGAGGTCTATCCCGTCACCCGGGATCCGGAGCAGGGCTCGCGACAGTCGGCATCCGCGAACGACGCGGTGCTGGCATTCGCACGGTCGAGCAGCAACGGCGTGCACGTGCTCGACGGCCCCGAGGTCGACGCCGAGCTGCTCGCCGCCAACGAGCTCGACGACGATCGCGACACGATCGAGCCGGGGGACCGCGTGCTGCTCCTCGTCGAGGACGACGAGACCTTCGCTCGGACGATGGTCGAGTTCTCGCGCGAGCAGGGCTACAAGGTCGTCGCCTCGATGCGCGGCGATGTCGGCTGGGCGCTGGCGCACGAGTACCGACCCGACGCGATCGTGCTCGATATCCAGCTCCCCGGTGCGAGCGGCTGGTCGGTCCTCGACCGGCTCAAGCACCACCCCGCCACGCGGCACATCCCGGTGCACGTGGTGTCGGCGCTCGACGAGCGTGGCCATGCGCTGCGTGCGGGCGCTGCGGCGTTCCTCTCCAAGCCACTGACACCCGAGGTGCTCGACGCGGCATTCGTCGAGCTCGGCCAGTCGCTCGCGGCTGCCGGCCGCCACGTGCTGATCGTGGAGGACAACAAGGCGGAGCGTGAGAGCATCGTCGAGCTGATCGCCTCGGGTGACGACGTGGAGGCGACCGCGGTCGCCTCGGCCGAGAAGGCCTGGAAGCACCTCAAGGGCGAGCAGCGCTTCGACTGCATGGTGCTCGACCTCAAGCTGCCGAAGCAGAGCGGCTACGGCCTGCTCGAGAAGATCCGCGGCGACGAGACGCTCCACGACCTGCCGATCATCGTCTACACCGGCCGCGACCTCACCCGTGAGGAGGACCGACTGCTGCGCGAGATGTCGACCTCGATCATCGTCAAGGACGCGCGCTCGCCCGAGCGCCTGCTCGACGAGACGGCGCTGTTCCTGCATCGGGTCGAATCCCAGATGCCGGCCGAGAAGCGCCGGATGCTCGAGCAGCTCCACTCCGCCGAGGACGTGTTCGCCGGCAAGCGCGTGCTCGTTGTCGACGACGACGTGCGCAACGTGTTCGCACTGACGTCGCTCCTCGAGGGACACGGCATGACCGTGGGCTACGCCGAGAACGGTCGCGAGGGGATCGAGGCGCTCGAGAAGGACACCTACGACCTCGTCCTGATGGACGTCATGATGCCGGAGATGGACGGCTACGAGGCGACGCAGACGATCCGCGAGCGCGAGGAGTGGCGCGGCCTGCCGATCATCGCGCTGACCGCCAAGGCGATGAAGGGCGACCGCGAGCGCAGCATCGCGAGCGGCGCCAGCGACTACATCACCAAGCCGGTCGATACCGAACAGCTGCTCTCCCTGATGCGGGTGTGGCTGTCGGCTTGACCGAGGACACCACACCCGGCTGGCGGCAGGACTCCCTCGAGGACCTCGAGGCAGGCCTGCTGCTCGAAGCAGTGCACCGGCACTACGGCTTCGACTTCCGGCAGTACTCGCCGGCGTCGCTGCGGCGCCGGCTGAACAAGCGCATGGTCGACGAGGATCTGGGCAGCCTGTCGCAGCTGCAGGATCGGATCCTGCACGACGAGGCCGTGATGGAGCGGCTGCTGCTGGACCTGTCGATCAACGTCACGGCGATGTTCCGCGACCCGGGCTTCTACGCCGCCTTCCGTCAGCACGTCGTGCCGCTGCTGCGCACGTATCCGTACTTCCGGGTCTGGCATGCAGGCTGTTCGACCGGTGAAGAGGTCTACTCGATGGCGATCCTCCTGCACGAGGAGGGGTTGCTCGATCGAGCGCGGATCTACGCCACCGACATGAACGAGGCGGTGCTCGATCGAGCACGCAGCGGGATCTTCCCGGTCGACCAGATGAAGGCCCACACGACCAACTACGTGCGTGCAGGCGGCACGGCAGCCTTCAGCGACTACTATCTTGCGAAGTACGACGGCGCACTGTTCCACCGCTGGTTGACCGACAACGTCGTGTTCGCACGACACAACCTGGCGACGGACGGGCCCTTCAACGAGTTCCACGTCGTCGTCTGTCGCAACGTGATGATCTACTTCGACTCCAACCTGCAGGGCCGTGTGCACGATCTCTTCCATGACAGCCTCGTCCGTCGCGGCACGCTCGCGCTCGGAGCGAAGGAATCGATGCGCTTCACCGCGCGCGAAGAGCACTACGACATCCTCGACCAGCAGTGGAAGCTGTATCGGAAGCGCACCTGATGACCCGCGACGTTGACACGCGCGACGAGAATCGCGAGATCGTCTGCATCGGGGCGTCCTGGGGTGGGCTCGACGCGCTCCGCGTGCTGTTGGCGGGCATTCCGGCAAGCTTCCCGATGCCGATCTGCATCGTGCAGCACCGCGGCGACGAGAATGACGTGGAGTTGCTCATCGAGTTCCTCAGCAAGGTCACCGAGCTGTCGGTCGAGGAGCCGGAGGACAAGCAGCCGCTCCGTCCTGGCTCCGTCTATGTCGCTCCGGCCGGCTATCACCTGATGGTCAACAGCGGGTACACGGCGCTGTCGGTGGAGGATCGCGTGCGCTACTCGCGACCAAGCATCGACGTCCTGTTCGAGAGCGCTGCATCGTCGCACGGACGTCACGTAACGGCGATCGTGCTGACGGGTGCCAACGACGACGGGGCGCGCGGCGCGCAGGCCGTGCACAGGGCGGGCGGCACGGTGCTCGTGCAGGACCCCGACACGTCGGAACGATCCGAGATGCCACGTGCGACGATCGCGACGGGCGTCGCCGACATGGTGCTTCCCCTCGAGCAGCTCGCAGATGAGCTCGTGCGCCGCAGCGCGGAGGCGCGAACCTGATGTCGTCTCGCGTAGACAAGGTGGTCCAGACGTTGGGCGAGCTGATGCCGCACCGGTCCAAGGTGCTCGTCGTCGACGACCAGCCAGAGAACCTGCGTGTGCTCCAGCTGATCCTTGAGCCGCTTCCAGTCGAGGTGATTGTCGCGTCCTCCGGCGAGGAGGCACTCCGGGTCCTGCTCGAGCATGACGTCGCCGTGATCGTGCTCGACGTGCGCATGCCGATCATGGATGGCTTCGAGACCGCCCAGTACGTCAAGCGCCGCGAGCGCACCAAGCACGTGCCGATCATCTTCCTGACGGCGATGGGCAACGATCGTGAGCAGGCGCTCTCGGGGTACGAGGCCGGCGCCGTCGACTTCATCGAGAAGCCCGTGGAGCCGCTCGTGCTGTGCGCGAAGGTCGCGGCGTTCGCCGAGCTGCATGCGAGCCGGGTTGAGGTAGCCCGCCAGGCGGAGCTGCTGCGCGAGGTGGCCGCTCGAGAGGCCGAGCGCGAGATCGAGGAGGTCCGCGAGCGTGGTGCACGCCGCTACCGCGACCTGGCTGAGGCGATGCCTTCGATGGTCTTCGCGCTCGATGCCGACGGCTCCGTCACCTACCGCAACCAGCGCTGGGATGACTACACGGGCGGATTCGAGTTCGCCGACGTGGCCATAGTCGACTCCGAGGAGTGGGCGATGGTGCACCCGGCGGACCGCACCTCCGCGCAGCTTGCCTGGGCCGAGGCGTACGCGGCGCCCGACGCGCTCGTGGACGACCGCCTCGAGGTGCAGGCGCGCCTGCGGCGACATGACGGGGCTTGGCTCTGGCACGACGTCAGCTGTCGTGCACGCCGCGATGAATCGGGCGAGGTCGTCGGCTGGGTCGGCACTGCGACCGAGGTCGACACCCAGCGCCGCAGCGAGCACGGGCAGCGCGTGCTCGCCGAATCCGGTGCCGTCCTCGCAGCCTCCGCCAACCTCGACGCTGCCATGGTCCGTGTCGCGGAGCTCTCGGTTCCGGCGATCGCCGACTGGTGCTCGATCGACCTGCTGGACCCGACCGGCGCACCGCGCCGTGTCGCGCTCCGAGCCGATGGGGACCTTGCATCCGAGGATGTCGATCGACTTGCCGCGATGCTCGCGTCGGGCGCCTCGGACACCGTCGTTGCCCGCGTCGTTGCGAGCGACGGTCCGCAGCGACTGCTGCTGGACCACGACGGTCAGGACGCCGGCTCCGACGTCGACCGCGCCGTGGCAGTGCTGACGCCGCTGGTCGTGCGCGGCGAGCGACTCGGCGTGCTGTGCGTCGCCGCCGGCTCGGACGGCCGTGCGCTCGGCGAGCCGGAGCTTGCCTTCGCACGCTCGCTCGCGACGCGACTGGCGAGCGCTGCCGACTCGGATCGCCTCTACCGCAGCGCCGAGGAGCGCGCGCAGGCATCCCAGGTGCTGGATGCGATCGCCGACGGCGTCGTGCTCATCGACCTGGACGGGATCGTCCGCCTCTGGAACCCGGCGGCCGCTGCCATCACTGGAATCACGGCGGCTGACGCGATCGGTCGCGCGCCGAACACGCTGCTGCCCGACTGGGACGCGCTCGCCGAACGCGTGCCGGTCGGCCATGGCGACGGCGCCCGCCGCCTCGGGGCTACCATGCCGCTGTCGACGCCCGACGGACGCGACCTGTGGCTGTCCGTCTCGGCGGTGGGCTTCGACCTCGGCGTCGCATACGCCTTCCGCGACCTGACCGAGGAGCGTGCCGTCGAGCGGATGAAGAGCGACTTCGTGGCGACCGTCTCGCACGAGCTGCGGACGCCGCTCGCGTCGATCTACGGCGCTGCGGCGACGCTGCAGCGCGATGACCTCGAGCTGAGCGAGGACGTGCGGACGCAGATGCTCGACATCATCGGCCAGCAGTCCCAGCAGCTGGCATCGATCGTCGACTCCGTGCTGACCGCGAGCCGCCTCGATGCCGGCGAAGGCACGGTGCGCACCAAGCCGGTCGACGCGCTGGCGCTCGCCACCGAGGTGGTCGACGCCGCACGCAGCCGGACCACCGAGCACCAGATCAGCATCGAGGCCGTGGAGGACCTGCCACGTGTGTCCGCTGACCCCGGTCACCTTCGCCAAGTGCTCGACAACCTCATGGAGAACGCGATCAAGTACTCGCCCGACGGCGGCGCGGTCGTGCTCGCGATCAGTGCACCTGACGGCATCGTGCAGTACGAGGTTCGTGACGACGGCGTCGGCATTCCGCTTGCCGAGCAGCACCGGATCTTCGACAAGTTCTATCGCTGCGACGCTGACATGAGCAGCGGCATCGGCGGCACGGGCCTCGGCCTCTTCATCGTGCGCGAGCTCGTCCGCCAGATGGACGGACGCATCGACGTGTCCTCCAACAACGGGGCGGGCAGCGTCTTCCGCGTCGAGCTGCCCAGCGCGCGCGAGCGGCGCGCGACGCCACGCTAGCCAGCGCCATGCTGACCAGCGGTCTGCCTACATCTGGGAGAAGGCTTCCATGATGTTGAGCAGTGCAGGACCGAGGATGATGATGAACATCGCCGGGAAGATGAACAGCACGGTCGGGAAGAGCATCTTGACCGGCGCCTTCATCGCCTTCTCCTCGGCCGCCAGCTGGCGGTGGACGCGCATGTCATTGGCCTGCACCTTGAGCGTGCGACCCAGCGACGTGCCGAGCTCCTCGGCCTGGATGATCGATCGGGCGAAGGAGCGGACGTCGTTGCTGTCGACCCGTTCGCCGAGGTTGCGCAGCGCCTGACGACGCGTCTCGCCGACGCGCACCTCGCGCGCGACCACCTCGAACTCCTCGATCAGGGGGCCGTGCATCTTCTCGCACACCTTCGAGACCGCCGCATCGAACCCGAGGCCGGCTTCGACGCTGACCGTGAGCAGGTCGAGCGTGTCCGGAAGTGCGCGTTCCATGTCGTCGCGACGGCTCCGGACGCGCGAGTTGAGCCAGAAGTCCGGACCCATGAAGCCGATGATGAAGACGACGAGGCCACCGAGGACGAGCGGCAGCTTCCCGGCTCCCATGCCCAGGACGATGACGCCGATGCCAGCGACGACGAACGCGCCCTTGAAGGCGAGCAGTGCCTGGGGACGCACCGTGACGCCGGCATTTCGCAGCTTGCGGGCGAGCTCCTGGCGCTTGCCGGCAGGGCTCATCTTCACCGCGAGGTTGCTGAAGCGGTGGAGCATCGGCGTCAGGAGACGCTCGCGCGCACTCTTGGAGATCTCCTCTTCGCCAGCCTCGATGACTGCATAGCTCGCAGCACGCTTCGTGTTGGCCTGGATCTGCTTGCGGGAGGTCGAGGCGTTCTCCATGGCGACGTAGACGCCGATGGAGAAGACTGCCATTCCCAGAGCGAGAAGGATCATCGATTCACACCTTTACCGAGACGACTTTCATGCACGCGACGTAGCCGAGGATCATCGATACCGCGCCAGCGGCGAGCATCATGTGTCCCATGGGCGTCGTGAACATCGGGGCCATGTAGGACGGGCTCATCAGCGTGATGACCCCGCCGATGAAGATCGGCATCGCGAGCAGCACGTACGCGCTCATCTGGCCCATCGACGTGAGCGCCTTGACCTTCTTGCGGAACTGCTGGCGGTCGCGCACCGTGTCACCGACCATCTCGAGGATGTCGGCGAGCGATCCGCCCACCGTGCGCTGGATGTTGACGGTCGTCACCGCGAACTCGAAGTCGGGGCTGCCCATGCGGTCAGCCATCGCCTGCAGTGCAGCCTCGATCGGCATGCCCAGGCGTGCCTCGGCCATGACGCGCTGGAACTCTTCCGACGTCGGCGCCGGCGAGTCCTTGACCATCGCGTTGATCGACTGGTTGAAGGAGTGGCCCGCCTTGAGCGAGGAGGAGATCGCCTGGAGCACGTCCGCGAGCTGCTCCTCGAATCGGCGGCGACGCTTCTTCGCCTTGCGGATCAGCCAGATGTTCGGAATCGAGCCGAAGACCGGAACCAGCACCCCGTAGAGCAGCAGCGATGGCCCGAAGATCGTGGCGAGCAGCGCACCGAACGTGGCCGCAGCGATCATCGCGACGAACAGCTCCGACGGCTTGATGGCGATCGCGGACTGCTCGGCGCGGAAGCGCACCTTGTCGAAGTACGCAGAGCGGCCGAGGAAGGCATCGCCCAGGCGCATGAACGGCGTCGCCAGCACACGGACCATGCTTCGCTTGGTGCGCACCTCACGGATGGTCGAGGGGTCGGCGCTGGCAAGTGCGGTGTGCCGCTCGATCCGGGCGAGCACGTCCGGCTTGGAGCGTCGGTCGAGCCAGCCCCACGAGAGCCAGAAGACGAGGATCCCGAAGGGCAGCACTGCCAACGCGATACCCAGCCCGCCGCCAGGGATTGGAACGAGCGGCTCACGTGCCTCGGTGGCGCGTGGCGCGACGAGCTGCTTGGGCTCGGTGCTGGAGGACGAGACCGGGAACACGGCGCGGTAGGAGCGCTTCGCATCGATCGCACGACTGGAGGTTGCGACGCCGATGCCAAGGGTCACCTGGCTGCGATCCGGAGCGGATGAGCGGTACTCGATCCAGTACGGCTGGAGCAGTCGACGGCCGAGCTCGGCGAAGGTCGCATCGAGCTCGGTGCTGTCGACGACCGTGCGCAGCTCGCCGCCCGTCCCGTTCCCGAGCGATGCCAGGTCCTTGGGCTGCTCGTCCTTGTTCTCGCGGATCGCGATGGCGAAGATCGGCGCGTTGGCGCTGCGCGCCGCCTTTGCAGCGTCCGTCACCGTCTTCGTGCTGCCGAGGTCGGTGCCATCGGACAGGACGACGATGGCGCGTCGTGCATCACGGTCGCCGAATGCGCCAGCTGCCTTCGTGACGGCGTCGAACATCTGCGTGTTGTTGCTGAGCTGGACCGCATCGAGCGCGGACCGCACCTTGCCATGGTCGGCGGTCGGCTTGACTACGACCTTCGACTCGGCGCCGAAGGTGGCAAGGCCGATCCGGTCCTCGGGGCTGGCCTGGCGGATCAGCGTCTTGGCTGCAGCGACCGCATCCGCGATGCGCTGGCCCTTCATGCTGAAGGACGCGTCGAGCACGATCATCACGTCGGCGCTGCGCTTGTCCTCGAACATGCCGAGGTTGCCACGATAGAGGCTGACGTTGGAGATCTCCTCGCCATCCTCGAAGAAGGTCAGCTTGGGCGTGTTGCCCGCGACCTCGTCGGCTCCGAACGCTGCGCGCACGACTGGGAAGCGTGATGCGTCCACGTGCGTGATCGAGATGCCGGCGCCCGTGGCATCGCTCGGCGTGGTGGCAGCCTCTGCTGCGGTGCCGGCGGTGAGCACCGCCGACATCGCGGCCACCAGGAGTGTCAGGGAACGTCGTCGGAGGAGCTGGATCATGCTGACTTCCTCGGTGCTCCACTGCCGAACGTGCCGGAGGTGGAGCGCGGGTCCTCGTCGCTCGCGAAGAACGAGATCGGGATGGTCACGCCGTTCTGGGCGAGCTTGTCGAGGAAGCCCGGCTTGATGCCGGTCATCTGCAGGTGGCCGAGCAGGCGCGAGGTGGCACCTGACTGGGCGCCATCCTCGTCGGGCTTGGCGATGAAGATGTCCTGGAGGGTGATGGTCTCGCCCTCCATCTTGCCGACCTCGGTGATGTGCGTGATGCGGCGTGAGCCATCGACGAGGCGCGAGACCTGGACGATCAGGTCGATCGCGCCCGCTGCCTGCTCGCGGATGGCGCGCAGCGGCAGGTCGACGCCCGCGGTCAGCACGAGTGTCTCGACGCGGCTCAATGCCTCGCGCGGGTTGTTCGCATGGATCGTGGTCATCGAGCCGTCATGGCCGGTGTTCATCGCCTGGAGCATGTCGACCGTCTCCGGTCCACGGCACTCGCCGACGACGATGCGGTCGGGACGCATGCGGAGCGTATTTCGCACGAGGTCGCGGATGGAGACCTGGCCCTTGCCCTCGATGTTCGCGGGGCGGGATTCGAGCGTGATCACGTGCTCCTGCTTGAGCTGGAGCTCGGCCGCGTCCTCGACGGTGATGATGCGCTCCTCCTCGGGGATCGAGGAGGAGAGGACGTTCAGCGTCGTCGTCTTACCGGAGCCGGTGCCGCCCGAGATCACGACGTTGAGCGCGCCCTTGACGCACATCTCCAGGAACTGCGCTGCCTTCGGGGAGAGGGTCCCGTACTTGATCAGGTCCTCCATCTTGAGCGGGTCCTTGCGGAACTTTCGAATCGTCAGCGCTGAGCCGCGCACGGCGAGCGGCGGGATGATCGCATTCACGCGGCTGCCGTCGGGAAGGCGCGCGTCGACCATCGGGCTCGATTCATCGATGCGTCGACCGATCTGCGAGACGATCTTGTCGATGATGCGCTCGAGGTGCTGCTCGTCGACGAACCGGGCGTTGGTGAGCGTGATCTTGCCCTTGCGCTCGATGTAGACGGTGCGGTGGTCGTTGACCATGACCTCGGTGACGGTCTCGTCGCGAAGGAACGGGTCGATCGGGCCATAGCCGAGGATGTCGTCGGTGATCTCCTGGATGAGCTGCTGGCGCTCCTGGCGCGTCAGCGGCGTGGCATCGTCGAGGATGATCTGGTTGACGGCCTCGTGCACTGCGGCAGTGTGGTCGTCGCGGCCTGTGGCGGCACCCTCCGCGCGCTCGGCGCGGAACAGCGCCGGGCCGACCGACTGGATGACTTCCTTGTGGATCTTGGTCTTGAGCTCCACGAACGGATCGTTGATCTCGTCGCGATCCTCTTGCTGGACGGCGCCGACGTTGCCCTGGGAAACGGGTCCCGTGGGTGCGTGCTCGACGTTGAGTGACTGGAGGCGGCTGGTGAGTGACATGTGCGGTCGGTCCTCGGTTCTCAGGCGGCTTCGTGCTCGAAGTCGAGCTCGAGCTCGTCATCGCTGTGCTGTGGTGCGCGCATCAGGCTGTTGCCGGCGATCGCGGCATCGCGCTCTGCAGCGCGACGTGCATCGACCTCGGCGCGCTTGCGCTCGCGACGACCGACCTTGCTCTTGGGAGCTTCGGTCATCGTGACCTCGGGGCTGAGTGCGACGCAGACGTCGCGGATCGCCTGGGTCACCTCCGCCTTCGGGTCGGTCATGACGACGGGAATGCCACGATTGATGGCCGTCGGGACAGCCTTGCTCGAGGGGATTCCGAAGCGGATCGACTTGCCAAGCGCGGATTCGACCTGGTCACGCTTGAGGCCGACGCGGGTGTCGGCGCGATTGAGCACGACGTGGCAGCGATCCAGCGGGTAGTGGAGCATCTCCAGCGTCTGCAGGCAGACCTTGACGCTCTTGAGTGACGTCGCCTCGAGGCTGGCCACGAGCAGCAGCTCGTCGGTGCGGTCCAGCGCGGTCAGCACGGTCGAGTTGAAGTTCGGCGGCGTGTCCAGCAGCACCACGTCGTAGGCCTGCTTCGCAGCCGCCAGGACGCTGGCGAGCCGGTCCTCGGTGACGAGGTCGGCATCCTCCGGTCGCAGCGGTGCGGGCAGCACGTGCAGCCCGGACTCGTGCTGCGTGACGTAGCCCGACAGCTTGTCGGAATCGAGGTCGCCGTGGCTCATGACGAGATCGAGGATCGTGGTCCGAGGGTCGCAGCCGAGCATGATCGCGGCGTCACCGAACTGGAGGTCCAGGTCGATGAGCAGCGTGCGCTTCTTGAGCCGCTTCGCGTACATCGCCGCCATGCTCGTCGCGAGCACGGTCTTGCCGACGCCACCCTTGGGCGAGAACAACGTGATGACGCGGCTCGTGTCGCCCGTGCGGCGTCCGCCGGCCGAACCGGCTCCACCGACCACGCCGATCGAGTGTGCCTTCTTGACGGTGAAGACCAGGTTGTCGGTCAGCTGCGGCAGCATCGCGACGTCGTTGAGGCCGAGCTCGACGGCCTCGTCGAGCAGTGCAGACGTGGAGCGCGTGACCAGCAGCACGATCGGCGCGGCAGTGTGCTCGCGGATCTTCGCGATCTCGTCCGCCGGCACGCCATCCGGACGCTGCAGGGCGTGGAGCACGACCTGCGCGCCGGTCGATGCGAGCTTGGAGCCGGCCTTGGACGGCTCGCTGGCCGTGCCGACGAGCTCGATGTCCTTGTGGCTGGCCAGCGCGTCGCGGGCCTCGGCAAGGCCGGCACAGGCGCCGGAGATGAAGATGCGGATCGGTTGCTCGCTCATGATGCGTTCCTTGGTCCATGGACCAGCCGTGGCTGGTGGCGTGCGGTCTTCGGGATGAGGTCGTGCGGTGCTACGGGGTGTCGCTGCCTTCAGCGGCTGCCGCCGACACGGTGCGTGGCCCCGTGATGGTCGGGATGTTCGTCGACGTGTCCCCGTTGTCGGGACGGAGCAGGATCGTCAGGCCGTGGCCGTCCGAGGCGCTCTGCGCGAACACGATGTCGGCGATCTGGCGGTCCGTGGCCTTGAGCACGTAGAGCTTGTCGTCGCCCTTCGCCTCGGGGGCCGCGGGATCGACCTCGATCTCTTCCGGCGTCAGGCTCGTGGGCGTGCTCATGACCTCGATGTCGCGAGCGACGACCGTCATCTGCTTGCCCTGGCCACTGTTCGCATCGAGCACCGCGTAGATGTCGATCCGGTTGCCGGGGCGCACCATCGAGGCGACGTCGTTCGCCGGCGGGATGGCCAGTGAGAAGAGACGCTCGTTGCCCTTGATCTGCGCTGCGGGCTTGAGGCCAGCAGTTCGATCGAAGGCGATGCGGCTGATGACCTCATCCTTGTAGACCGTCTCGTTGGACACGAGGCCCTCGAGCGAGGAGATCGCGCCGACCGCCTCCGGGGGCTGGTCCTTGCGGAGCATCTCCTTGGTATCGATGTAGCCGCCCGATTCCAGGTCCTTGGCGGACGTGCCCGGTGGGATGTCCTTCTTGGCGATGAACACCTCGACCTGCTGCTGCCCGCGTGAGAGCTCGCGGCGTTCGCCGCGGATGAAGCTGGTGACGAGGATGACGCCTGCGACCATGAGGACAGCGGCGACGAGAAGATTTCGGAGCGTAAGGTTCATGTTGCCTTCCTGCGTGAGTGCGTGAGGGCTCGCACCGTGCCGAGCGGTCTCCGAAGCGCAGGACGATTCCACGTACGGGATGTGGTATCGAATGCGGTCCGGGGTTCCCGTGGCACGGGACGAGCGGTCTCCCCGGGTATGGAGACGCCTTCCCCGGTAAGAGCTTTCGTCATGATTTCGTGAAGACTGAAGGCCTTCGACGTCGAGCGAACGTGTTCGGGCAGTGGAATCGACGAATTTCGACGTTCAGTCGACAAGACGGGTGCCGCCGGCAGTGATCGCATGGCCGATCTCGCGGAAGATCGACGTCACGTCGCCCGCGGCGGCCTCGTAGAACTTGCCGTCGCCGTGCGCCATCTGGTCGAGCGTCTGCCGCGCGTTGATGGCCGGACTCTCCACTGCGCCGCTGTTCTGCTGGCAGGCCTGGGCGGATCCCTCGTTGAGCGCGTAGCCGATCGTGTACACGTGCACGCCGTAGTTCGCCCATGCGCGGTCGGACTGCTGGATCGCGTCCTGGCACGGACGGTCACGGTTGCCGGTCGTCCACGTGTACCAGCTCGCCGTCGTGGTCGGAGCTCCGGAGGAGGTGCGGCGCACCGGGGTCGAGGTGCCGCCACCGTCACCGAAGTAGACGATCGCGCGATAGACGTCGTTGCCGTCGGCGTCGAACGTCCGACCACGGATGCGCATCTCCTCGGTCGACTCGTAGATCGCCGGCGCGATCGGCGTCCAGCCCTTGCCCTGGATGCAGTCCAGCGTGTTCAGGAACATGCTGTTCTCGTTGAGCGTGCCGTTGGTGTTCTTGAAATCGGTTCCCTGCCCGAGTGGGACGACGACCCAGCGATCGTGGTTGGCGGCGGTGCCGTCCATGAAGTCGCCGATGCTTCGATAGAACCGGCCCTCCCCGCTCGGGATGGACGGGTTGGCGCCGTCGCACTCCGGTGGGGAGTAGGCCTGGTCGCTCTGGCGACGGTAGCCGTCGGCGCGCCAGGTGGTGTGGGAGTACGGCCTGCTGTTCGGATCCGGGCAGTTCGCCGCGACCAGCGTGCTGGAGCAGGCGTTCGTGTCGGACGAGCCGAGCACGGCGAGGCCGACGCGGTCGGTCGACGCGTCGAAGAACTGCAGCAGCTCGCGAATGCCCTCCTTGGCGTTGATCAGGTCGGTGCAGCCGTTGTACACGTTGGAGGCATTCGTGCACATCGAGTTGGAACGGTCGAGGACGATGATCACGTCGTAGGACACGGGACTCGAATCACACGGACCACAGGAGGATCCGCGTGCGTGGACGGTCCATTCGTCGATGCCGAAGAGTCGGACGAAGTAGGTCGGGGTCTCCGTCGTCGCGACGAGATTGAGCCGATCGTGGTCCTCGCAACCGGGCTGCATGCAGCCAGTCGTGGTGTTGACGACGATGTCCTGCTCGGTCGATCGGTTGAAGTTGTCACGCACGTACGCGCGCGACACGGTCGCCGCATCGGTCGCGTCGGGGAGGACGCGTGCTCCCGACAGCAGGCCGAGGTCGACCGCAGCCTGGAGGCGCCGCTTCTGGAGCAGCCCGTACCCAACGTCGATGGTCAGTCCGACGAAGCCGCAGAGCACGACGAACATCAGGACGATCAACGGCGCCGACTGCCCACCCTCGCCCCTGCGTGCGAGATCGACCATGCTCGTGCTCCTATTCAACTCGGATCTCCGACTCTGCGCGCAGCTGGCCGCTCCAGACCGCGATTCCCATGATGTTGAACGCATGCGGAGTAGTGGTCTGCACGGTGACACGGTCCCCGTGGTTCCAGGGCGGCGCCGGAGTGACGGTGATCGACACGTCAGTGTCCTTGGTCAGCGCGAGGCTGTCGAGGACGCCGCGACGTGTCAGGAGGACGGGGTCAGTGCGGTCCATCGACACGGAGGCGCGGCGTGCGCCGTCGCGTGTGGCTGACTTGAGGTCGAGCTGGCGGCCGTAGAGGTAGCCCAGCTGCATGATGGCGAGCAGCACGAGGAACAGCACCGGAATCATCAGTGCGAATTCCACCATCGCCTGACCCTGCTCTACGTGCCGACGAGGGGTGCTCATCCGATCCGCACCACGGCTTGGCTTCGCAGGGTGCCTGTCCACACGGGCATGCCGATGACCTCGAGCCGGTACGGCATCGTCGAGGTCACCGTCATGCGCGAATCGGTTGCCCAGGTGCCGGATATCGCGATGTCGACCTGCTCTGCGTCGACCGTGTCGAGCGAGCCGCGAAGCACCGTGCGGACGGCACCCGCGGGGTCATCCTCGGTCCGGGCGACGGCGGCGCGGCGCGCACCATCGCGGGTGGCCGATGTCAGCTCCATGCTGGTGAAGATCATCTGCCCGTACTGGGCGATGGCGATGACCAGCATCAGGAGCACGGGCAGGCAGATCGCGAACTCGGTCATGGCTTGACCGCGCTCGCCCGAATTTCCAACCTGTGCAGACCTTCCCATACCTCACTGGATCGGCGAGACGGTGGCTTCGATCAAGGAGTCCGCGGTATGGGTTCTGTGGAGATTCTGTGCAGCGCGCGACTGGCGTGCGATGTCAGTCGACGAGACGGTAGGCGACGATGTTGCTCGAGCCTTCCTCGTAATCCATGAAGTTGGTGTCCCAGGTGTCAGGGAGGAGCGCCTGCACGGGCGTCAGGTGGATACGGAGGCCGCTGCCCGAGCCACTGAGCGCCGGGTAGGTCGGCGCGTTGGATCGGTTGCCGATGTAGGCGAACGCATAACCGGACACCTCCATCTCGGCGCCTCCGCTGAGCGGCCACGTGGTGCCTTCCGCCAGCGGGACGAGGCCGAGGCGTGGCGAGTCAGGCAGGAGGATGACGTAGCGGCCCGATTCCGCGTCGAATCGGAAGACGTCGTCGAAGGAGTCCCGGTTGGATCCGAGGCGCGCGTCGAAGCCGTGGTTGAGGTTGCCCGAGGTGACGCCGGTCTGGGTCTCGATCGTATCGCCGACGTCGATATGGCAGGCATCGACGCCACCGAACTTCTTCGACATGATCACGTCGCGCACACCGTTGCCGCCATAGAAGGAACAGCTGTCGCCCGCAGGGGCATTGATGCTGCCAGCTGCCGAGACCGACCCCGGCCGGAAGCTGATCTGGGTTCCCGACGTGAACTGGGCCTCGACGACGCCGAACGGGAGCCATCCCCCCATGGAGCGGACCATCGACGCGGTGGCCGTCGCCTGTGCGCGGACCTGGTTTCCGGTCCCCAGCAGCGTGCCGAAGAGGTTCGACTGCTGCTTCTGCACCCGCACGCAGACGCTGTATCGCGGGACATTGCGCCCATTGCAGGTCCCGGTGCTCGCCCCGGTCGCGACGAGCGTGTTGACGGTGGCGCCCGCGTCGCTGTTCTGGGATGTCGCATATTCGGCAGCGGTTGCCTGTGCCTCCGACCGATCCACGGTGACACGCTGGGCGCCGGCCATCGCGGCGACGTCGGCGGTGCCCTGGAGGTCACGACGGATCAGGAAGGAGTTGCCGCCCTCCATGACGATCGCTGCGAATCCGAGGAGGACCAGCATCACGAGGATGGTGAGGACGAGCGTCTGGCCGTGCTCACGGGATGAGGGGCGCTGCTGCTTCATGGCTACTGCTCCACCCGAGCCGTGCGACGGCTGTCGAGCGTCCCGTCGAAGCCCATCGCGCCGAGCACGCCCGCGCCGAAGGAGTCGAGCTCGTAGGAGACGGAGACCGTCACTGGCGTCCCCGAGGCCCAGGTCGTGTTCGTGTTGATCGTCATGTTGGCCGAGTCGAGGTTCGGGGAGGCGTTGCGGACGGCCGTGGCGACGTCGGCGGTTCGCGTCGCCGACGTGCGGCTGACGGACGCACGTCGCGCACCTTCGCTGGCGGCTGCGCTCACCTGCTGTGAGGTCCAGAACAGCTGACCGAACTCGATGGTGCCGAACAGGATGAGGATGAGGAGGGGGAGGACGATGGCGAACTCCACCATTGCCTGCCCTGCTTCCGCGGGCGCGCGTCGAATTGCTGAGAGACGAACGGTCATGAGAAGGGGATCGGCGCCAACCGCGACGTGATCGAGAGGACCGGGGTATGTATTTCGTAATGGATTTGTGGCGTAACGACAGCGGGGGTGGCCGAAGCCACCCCCGCATGCCTGGTTCCGCTGAGCGGACCTGAACTATCAGAGGATCGCGGTGACCTCTTCGAGTGCGCCTTCGATACCACCGGAAAGCGCAAGCAGCGCGCCAAGGATCGTCACCGTGATGACGGCAAGCACGACGGCGTACTCTGCCATCGTCTGGCCCTCTTCGTCGGTGGCGATGCGAGCGAGAATGAAGTTCAGCATGTCGATTACTCCTGATTGATGAGTGAAAAAGGATCCGCCCTCCCCGGGTCGGCCCACAATCCATATCGGTGGCAGTGCAGGCTCCCTTGAGCACGTATAACGAAAAGCAAACAACCTTTGAGAACCTGCTCACGATTGGCTTCGTTGCCCGACGGGGTACGCATCCGGGATGGAGGCACTCACGATGACCACGAACGACGGTGTGATCGACGGTACGGCCGTTGCCGCACGCATCCGCGCGACCGTCGGGGCAGGCGTGCAGGCCTTCAGCGCCGAGCATGGACGTGCGCCTGGACTTGGCACATTGTTGGTCGGGGACAACCCGGCGAGCCGTACGTACGTGCGGATGAAGCACCGCGCATGTGCCGAGGTCGGCATCGAATCGATCCACCATGTGCTGCCCGCTGATGCGAGCCAGGAGGACGTCCTGCGCGTGACGCAGGAGCTGGTCGCCGACCCGCGCGTCGACGGCGTGCTCGTCCAGATGCCCCTGCCGGCCGGGCTCGACCCGGAGCCGGTCATCCTCGCCGTCCCGCCCGAGAAGGACGTCGACGGCTTCCATCCCTTCAATCTTGGCTCGGTGGCCAGCGAGCTGCCGGGCACGCCCTCGTGCACGCCCGCGGGCGTGATGACGTTGCTGGATACGTACGGCGTGGAGCTGGCGGGCGCCGACGCGGTCGTGATCGGTCGCTCGCGCACGGTCGGCATGCCGATGGCGCTGCTGCTGCTGCATCGCAACGCGACGGTTACCGTGACGCACCTGTTGACCAAGGACCTCGCAGCGAAGACGCGAACGGCGGACGTGCTCATCTCCGCAGCGGGCGCGCCGGGGCTCGTCACGGCCGACATGGTCAAGCCAGGTGCCGTGGTGATCGACATCGGGATCACGCGTACGCCCGAAGGATTGCGCGGCGACGTCGACTTCGATGCCGTGCGGGAAGTTGCTTCGCTGGTCTCGCCGGTGCCCGGTGGCGTGGGGCCGATGACGATCGCGACGCTGCTCGAGACGACGCTGCGTCTCGCCTGGGATCGCGCCGCACGCTGAGCTGGGGCGTCGATGCGGTAGGCTCGCGCGCATGACGAAGATCACCATCGAGGACACGCGCCACGTCGCGAAGCTCGCTCGCCTCGGCCTTGCCGACGAGCAGCTCGAGACGCTCACCGGCGAGCTGAACACCATCATCGAGAGCATCGGCAAGATCGCCGAGCTGGACCTGGAGGGCGTCGAGCCCACCACCCACGCGCTCGAGGTGGTCAACGTGTGGGGCGAGGACGTGCCGCACACCTCGCTCACCGCCGAGCAGGCGCTGTCCAACGCGCCCGACCCTGAAAACGGCCTGTTCCGCGTCCCGAAGATGCACTCATGACTGATCTCGACCTGCTCACGCTCACCGCTCGCGATGCGGCCGGACTCGTCGCATCTGGAGAGGTCTCGCCGGCCGAGCTCGCCAACTCCTACCTCGACCGCATCGCGGCCGACCCGGACCGGACGAATGCCTTCCTGCACACCGACCGCGCCGCGACGCACGCGAGCGTCGCGCATGCCGCGACGCTGTCCGGCGACGATTCGCTGACGCACCGCGGCGTGCCGCTGGCGATCAAGGACCTGCTGTCCACCAAGGACATGCCGACGACGTGCGCGTCGAAGATCCTCGAGGGCTTCCACCCGGTCTACGACGCGACGAGCGTCGAGCTCGCCCGCGCGGCCGGCCTGGTCAACCTCGGCAAGGTCAACATGGACGAGTTCGCGATGGGCTCCTCCAACGAGACCAGCGCGTTCGGTCCCGTGCGTAACCCGTGGGATCCGACGACGGTGCCCGGCGGCTCGTCCGGCGGCAGCGCCGCAGCGGTTGCCGGCGGCTTCGCCCCGTGGGCACTCGGCTCCGACACCGGTGGTTCGATCCGCCAGCCCGCAGCGCTCTGCGGCATCGTCGGACTTAAGCCGACCTACGGCGTCGTCTCGCGCTACGGCCTGATCGCCTTCGCGTCGAGCCTCGACCAGATCGGTCCAATGACCAAGGACGTGGAGGACTGCGCCGACCTGCTGCGCATCATCGCCGCGCCCGACCCGCGTGACACGACGAGCGTCGGTCCGCGTGAACCGATTCGCCTCAAGAAGCGCGACCGCCTCGACGGCGTTCGGCTCGGCCTGCCCAAGCAGTTCATGGCCGAGGGCATCGACCCCGACGTGAAGTCGATCATCGAGGAGAACCTGCGCCAGGCAGTCGACCTCGGTGCGGCCATCGTCGACGTCGACCTGCCGCACGCCGAATACGCGCTCGCGGCGTACTACCTGATCGCCCCGGCCGAGGCGAGCTCGAACCTCGCCCGCTTCGACGGCGTCCGCTACGGCCATCGCGCCGCGAACGTCGACAACCTCGGGGACATGTACGACCGCACGCGCGCGGAGGGCTTCGGCCCCGAGGTGCAGCGTCGAATCATGATCGGCACCTACGCGCTGTCGAGCGGCTACTACGACGCCTACTACGGTCAGGCGCAGAAGGTCCGTACGCTGATCGCGGACGACTTCCGCAAGGTGTTCGAGCACTGCGACCTCGTGGTGGGCCCGACCTCGCCGACGACGGCCTTCGGCCTCGGCGAGCGCATGGATGATCCGCTCGCGATGTACGCCTCGGACATGTGCACCATCCCGACGAACCTGGCTGCCCTGCCGGGCATGTCGATCCCGTCCGGCCTGTCGAATGGCATGCCGGTCGGCTTCCAGATCATGGGACCGGCCTTCAGCGAGAACGAGATGCTCTCCGTCGCGTGGGCGCTCGAGCAGTCCTTCCAGTTCGATCCCGTTCCCCCGCGACTGCGCGCAGCCGCAGGAGGCGCATCAGCATGAGCACCACGACCAGCACGGCCGCAACCGAACTGAGCGCCGACGCCTTGGAGGCGTGGGACCCGACGATCGGCTTGGAGATCCATATCCAGCTGCTGACGAACACGAAGATGTTCTGCCGCTGCCGCCTCGAGTT